>JAIKYU010000014.1 GCA_024682835.1 Lachnospiraceae bacterium
TGTCAGAGACAGTCAGAGAGCCAAACCCAAAGGCAGAAAGGCAGGAAGAGACGGAGGTAGCAAAGATGAGCAAACATGTGGTGATTGATCTGGAAATGTGCAATGTACCGAGCTCAGCCAAGCGGGTATTTGGATGCAAACATGAGATCATTCAAATCGGTGCGGCTCTGATCGACGAGAACGTGGAGGTCGTTGACACCTTCAACACTTATGTGAAGCCTGAGTATGGCTGCCTTGACGATTTTATCATGAACCTGACCGGGATCTCGTGGAGTGAGCTTTCAGATGCTCCGCATCTTGAGGAAGCGTTGATGGGTTTCCTGAACTGGCTTCCGGATGAGGAAGTCACGATTGTTTCCTGGAGCATGACCGATAAGACTCAGCTTTTGAAAGAGATGGAGGCAAAGGGGATCGCGATACTTCGGATCGACGAGATGTTCGGAGATTGGTTGGACTGCCAGCCTATGTTCTCGGAGAAACTTGGCAATAACCGCAGATACAGGTTGTCAGAGGCCCTCGTGGCAGCGGATATTCCATATGAGGGGACGGCTCATAACGGTCTGAATGACGCATATAACACAGCGCTATTATTTGCAAAAATGAGCACTGATCAGGTATTCACACTTAATCCTTACTACGAGGCAGCGCGCAGTGATAATGCGCCAAAGCCTCTCTGCACCACAATCGGTGATCTATTCGCAGGCATGGATTTTTCAAAACTGGCAATCGCGTAAGTGCGGTATCGTAAGACAGACTGAAAGGGGGAGGAAGACAATGATGGAGAAACTCAAGTTTTGGCTCATGCGCAGATTTAAGGGCAGTGGCAGATTCTGTCGGCATTTTTGCCCGGTATGCGAGTATTACAACATCTGTAAAACAACCGAGGAAGTTTGATATGGTTATCGAATTCGGATTTAGATCAGATCAGGACAATTCAAGAGACGAAATAGAACTGTCTTTTGAAGAACTCGACGAATGGATCAGTTCTGTAGCGGAACAAGAAATTCCGCTGGAATCATTCAACGAATGGATGTTGGAACGCCAGTACAACAGATGCAATGGTATCCTTGATCATAATTATCTTGAGAGGGCGTTTCCGCTCATAAAAGAAGCGGTTGAAAAGGGGCATACCCGGTACTACAAATACCTTGGTGATTGCTATTATTATGGATATGGATCCGACGTATCATACGATGATGCCGCAAAGGCTTATTTGATGAGCTTCTTGTATCATCCCCGAATTCTGAGGAATAGGTATTATTGCAGAGCGTATGGAAGCGGTCGTTTTTGTCACCATTTCTGTCCAGTATGCGGATACTATTCGATCTGCAAAGAAGATGGCATGAGAATACTGTGATCAAACACATTTATGAGGCAAAGGAGGCCGGCTATGGGAAACGGGATCAGATTCAAATGCAGCAAGTGTGGAAATGAGTATATCTGTATCGGATTGTGACCTGCGGTATTTTGATGAGGCGTTAACTGAAAGATTTAATCGAAATCAAGGCCTATGGGCGTCCGAAGCAAACATCACTCGCTTGCCATCGGCTGAGCGTGATCTGTCACCGCAGGCGACAAAAAGCGCTTTAATTCCCACGCTCGCCAAAACTCGTCGCAGCGCCAACAGGCGGAGGTCGACCGGTCGCCCTGACGTAAGTGGCATATCTGCTTTTCATAACACGGGCGTCCGCTCTCCCTCCGCTTGTAGGCGCCGCTTCCTCAAACAGTTGGCTCGCGCGGGATCCGCTTTTTGTCTGCCTGCGGGACAGCTCTAACGCTCAGCCGATAGGTCGCGCTCGTGATGCATGCTTCGGACGCCCTCAGACACTGCTCAGACGCACTTTATGGTGACAGATAGTGCACCCCGACATCCAGGCTGGGGGCATGAAGTGATATCGCACCTATGGCCTTGGCACAATACTGCCCAATAGATCTGCAGGTTTGAAATTAAACCCATATCCGCGTATAATGGGGCTTGCAATGATCTTGATGTACAGGAGGACGGAAATTCATTTCGTGGATGGGGATGTGTTTGCTGGATGTACATGATGTGTACGAGGGGCTGATATGTCAAAATATGAAGCAATTCATAGAAGAGGCGTTCTCAAAGAAGAACGCAAAAGGAAAGAGACCAAGAAGAATAATCCCCGTTGTAGCTGAAACGTTTGTTATTAATGACAATGCATGTGCTCCGCCGGAGGGAATAACAGAACTTATTGATGAAACAAATCAATTATTACCGGAAGGCATAAAGGCAGGCGAGAAAGACTTAAAAGAGTTTATCCTTAAACGAAAACGTGCCTTGGCACATGGCATGGTGTCTGTCTCAACAGTAAGTGCGGCTGTTGTTGGGGCAGTACCTATTCCTTTTCCTGATGCAGCAATACTTGGCCCGATTGAACTTGGTGAGATTACAGCAATCTCTGCGATTTTTGGCCTTCGGACTGACAAAAAAGCAGATAAATTCATAGATACGATCATAAACACTGGAACTGTCAGTTTGGTCGCAAAAACGGCAATAAGTGCAATACGTGGAATCCCGGGGTTGAGTCTCGTGGGTGCTCCCCTAAACGCGGCTATGGCTGGCGGAATAGTAGCTACAATCGGTGAAGGTGCTGTATATGCATTTGAACAGGTTTACCTCGGTAAAAAATCCATGGACGATTTAGATTGGATTAAGCAACTCATGGAATCCAGGCTTGCTAACACTCTGGGAAAGATTATTACCGATGTTGCCAAGAAGATAACCAGGGATAGTGACCCCAAAGCCATTGCAAAAGCGATCATTGATGCGCTTAAAAAGGTTAAATAACCTAAATCAGAGGAGAAAACAGTGGCAACACAGCGTTTTCTACACTTACAAATAGATGATGGTGTCGTTTATTGAGAGTTACAAAGTAGGAGAGTCATCAAGAAAAGAACAAAAGAGGTCGTCCGATGGCAAGCGAGTGATGTTTGCCTCGGACGCCCTTTAATTCCATTGAATGGTTCACGTGGTTGAATAAATGCCGCAATTACCGTACAATAAATTGATGATGATGAACTAACTGAAAGATTCAGGGAATCAATAAGAGGAGGGAAAATGAGCGACAAGAAGAAACTGACCGATGATGCGTTGAAAAAAGTAACGGGTGGTAAAGACGAAATCCAGGAGATGACAATGTACCAATGCACATGTAATACTACCTATGCATCAGCTTATTCTCCTGATTTATGCCCCTGCCCGAACTGTGGGGCAAAAAGTAAACCTACGCCTACCAATCCGAACTTTGTTGTGGGGCTGTGAAGCAATAAAGAAAATGGCATATCATGAGGTGATCCCGTTTTCGGTTTGGACTTGAAATATGAAAATTTATAGAGTATAATGCAAAAGTCTATGATTTTTTACCGGTTTCATTGAGAGGAGTGTATATGATCTCAGCAGGCGATTTCAGAAACGGAGTGACTCTGGAGATTGATGGCAATGTCTGTCAGATCGTGGAGTTTCAGCATGTCAAGCCCGGCAAGGGGGCTGCGTTTGTCCGCACAAAGATTAAGGACATCATCAACGGCGGCGTGACCGAGCGCACCTTCCGCCCGACGGAAAAATTCCCCACCGCGCGCATTGACCGCAAGGATATGCAGTATCTGTACAGCGACGGCGATGTCTATAACTTCATGGACACCGAGAGCTATGAGCAGATCGGCCTGAACAGCGACGTCATCGGAGACGCGCTCAAGTTCGTCAAGGAAAACGAGATGGTCAAGGTCTGCTCCTACAACGGCAACGTCTTTTCCGTCGAGCCTCCGCTTTTTGTGGAGCTTACCATCACCGAGACCGAGCCCGGCTTCAAGGGCGACACGGCGACAGGTGCGACCAAGCCCGCTACGGTTGAGACCGGTGCACAGGTGGCGGTGCCTCTGTTTGTGAATGAGGGCGATGTCATCAAGATCGATACACGCACCGGGGAGTATCTGTCAAGAGCGTAAATGCGCTCTTCCTGCACCTGTAGTCTAATGGATAAAACGGTGGCCTCCGACGCCATTGTTGCTGGTTCGAGTCCAGTCGGGTGCATTTTTTCATATAATGCAACACGGAGCGATCTGTGTTGCATTAATTGATTATTCAAAGGATTTTGTTGATGAGACGTAGACGAAGAAGCGGTTTTTTCGGACAGATGATGGACGCGTTGATTTCGCTCTGGGAGTTTCTGTCCGACAATAAGAAGAAGGTCATGCCGGTCATCCTGATCATCTGTGTGGCCGCAACGATTCTGATCGCTATTCATGCCAACCGCGTTGCGGCGGGACAGGCCATGGCCGAGGCGGATGGTAAGGAATCCGCGACCTCGGACATCTTTGAGTCGACGCAGGCGGGACTCTCGAAGAATGCCTATCCGGAAATCAACGCGCTGATTGAGCGCTACTTTGACGCCTATGTATCGGGGGATGTGGCGATCTTAAACGGCGGCATCTACCGGACGCTGGATGAAATCGAAAAGGTCACCATCGAAGAGCGCGCCAAATACATTGAGGAACTCGCCAATATTACCGTCTATACCAAACCCGGACCCGTAGAAGACAGCTGGGTGGTCTACGCCTACTCTGACGTCCGCTACATCGGATGTGAACAGTTCCTGCCGGGCATGGTGTCCTTCTATGTGTGCCGCGATGAGAACGGGACCTACTACATCAACGCGGACGAAACCACGCAGAGCATCAAGGATTATATCACGCAGATCAACCTCCAGGACGATGTCGTCGATCTCTACAACCGCGTGAATGTTGAATATGCGGACAGGCTCCAGAGTGACAACATGTTCAGTGAGCTGGTGGCCGCGATCTATGCGGAGATCGATGAATCCATCGGCGAGAGGCTTGTGGGCGCGGAGGAAGCGATCGCCGCGGCGGAGGCCAATCCCGAGCCGGAGCAGACGGCACAGCCGGCCGCAACCGGCGCAAGCAAGGAAATGGCTGCTGTGGTTGCCGCATCGGAACCGCCCAAAGAAATCAAGATCCGTGCGATCACCAACGTCAACGTCCGTTCCTCGGACAGCACGGAGGCATCCGTGCTCGGCAAGGCGCACGAGGGAGAGGAATATGTCCGGATCGCGGAGCAGGGGAACGGCTGGAGCAAGATCTCCTTTGCCGGCAGCGCGGCCTACGTCAAATCGGAATTCTTTGAGGTTGTGACGGAAGACGCGCAGGCGACCGGCGCACAGCATACGGATGAGCAGGATGCGGAGGCACAGCCTGCAGGAGCTGATGTCGCGGCATCGACCTCTGCCACAGCGGCTTCCGCCGCCTCCACAGCCGGGACGACTGCTTCGGCAGCTGCTTCGATTGCCGCTTCCGCCTCGACCACAGGAGCGTCGTCATCCACTGCCGGAACCGGCGCATCCGCGTCGACCGGTGCATCAAAAGCAGCCACCACCGCTTCTTCGGCCGCTTCGACCGGCAAGAGCACAGCTTCCGCTGCCGGCACGACCGCTGCGGCGACAGGGGCCTCTACATCGACCGGTGCGGGCGGCATTTCGGGAACCGGCTCCAAGCTGGTGATCGGCGGCGGCGTCCGTGTCCGCACGGAGCCCAACACCGATTCCGATATCCTTGCCACCCTCTACGGAGGCGCCAGAGTCGACGTGAAGAAGATCCGCGACGATGGCTGGTGCGAGGTGACCTACAATGGCAAGACCGGCTATGTCAAAGCGGAATTCCTTGCGGACTGACCGGGCCGGACGAACAACTATGATAAAGCCGGACTGCTGACCAAACCGGAAACCTGTCCCCGAAGCCCTTGCGGTTTCGGGGATATTTCACTTTGTGAAGAGGAGCATTCCATGAAAGACCTCAATCCGATCACTTCCACGGACTGCCCGGATCCGGATATCATCCGGGTGGAGGACACCTACTACATGGTGAGCACCACGATGTATTTCATGCCGGGCTGCGAAATCTTAAGATCCTATGACCTGGTTCACTGGGAGCACGCCGCCTATGTTTATGAGAGGCTGGACTCGACGCCGGCGCAGTGCCTGTCGGATGGGAAGAACATCTACGGGCAGGGCATGTGGGCGGCAAGCCTCCGGTTTCATGAGGGCGTCTTCACCGTCTGCTTCGTGGCCAATGACACGCATAAAACCTATCTGTACCGCTCCCGCGACATTCGAGGACCGTGGGAAAAACAGGAGATCAAGGGCTTTTACCATGACAATTCCATTCTCTTTGACGACGACGGAAAGGTCTACATCGTCTATGGCAACCGGGAAATCCATCTGACACAGCTTTCGCCCGATTTGAGCGGACCGATGGAGGGCGGCCTGGACCGCATCATTGTGCGCGATGCGGACGATGCACCGCTGGGCTATGAGGGAGCCCATTTCTACAAAATCAACGGCAGATACTATCTGTTTCTGATTCATATTCCGAAGGCGAGCGGCAGACGAACCCAGAGCTGTTTCGTGGCGGATTCCCCTGACGGGGAGTTTACCGGCAGGGACGTCTGCGACGACGACCGCGGCTACTGCGGAATGGGGGCGGCGCAGGGCGGTATCGTGCAGACCCCTTCGGGGCGGTGGTATGCCATGCTCTTTCAGGACAGCGGGGCAGTGGGACGGATTCCGGTGCTGATCCCCGTGACCTGGGAGGACGGCTGGCCGGTCTTCGGCGAGGCGGGAAGGATTCCGGAGGAATTCCCCATTGAGGACAGCAGACCCGGATACCGGTACCGGCCGCTCATCGGAAGTGATGATTTTAAGAATACCGGTGCGGAACAAGAGGGCCTGGCGGACAGCTTCGGCTTCTTAAGCAGATGGCAGTTTAATCATGAACCGGAGCTGTCTCTGGTTACCCATGACCGGGAGAAAGGACGGGTCATTTTTCGGACGGGGCATCTTTGCAAAAACCTGGTGCAGGCACGAAACACGCTGACACAGCGCACGGTATATCCGGGCTGCGCGGCAACGGTGACGCTGGACGCGGCCGGTCTGAACGAGGGGGATTTTGCGGGGCTGTGCCTCCTGGAGAGCGCCTACGGATGGATCGGCGTGACCAGACGACAGGGGCATCTCATGCTGGTGATGGCCAAAAGGGAGATTGATGTACCGTCCATCTGGGGAATCCGGGATGACGGGGAGGCCGCGGAGGAGCTTTTCTGTGCCGGTCTGAACGGCCATCAGGTGGTGCTCTGCGCGGAGACGGACTTTACCATGATGAAGGATGAGGCGCGGTTCGGATTCATGACGCCGGACGGAATGAGACCCTGCGGACCGGCGGTGAAGCTTCGCTTCCGGCTGGATCACTTCACCGGCGTCCGCTTCGGTCTGTTCTGCTTCAGCACCGTTACGGCCGGGGGAAGCGCCGCTTTTTCCGGTTTCCGGCTGACCATGCGCGATGAACGGCAGGGAGGTGACGTGGAATGATGCTGCTTTCCGAAAACTGGCGTTTTCACTATGGCGACGTGCCGGAGGCCTGGTATGCGGGGTATGATGACAGCGACTGGGAGCGTGTCTTCGTGCCGCACGACTATGCGGTGACGGCGCCCTTTGAAGAGCACTACGCAAGCGGCGCGGGGTATCTCAGGGGTGGAACCGCCTGGTACCGGGTGCGGTTTGTGCTGCCGGAAAGCGTGCGCGGACAGTCGGTAAAGCTCATTTTTGACGGTGTGTACAAAAACAGTCAGGTCTGGTGTAACTCCAGCTATCTGGGGAAGGTGCCCGGAGGGTATACACCTTTTTTCTACAGCATCACACACTGTGTGAAGTTTGGCGGAGAAAATGTGCTCTGCGTCCGGGTGTCGCATGAGGAGATTTCAGATTCACGTTGGTACACCGGCAGCGGCATTTTAAGACCGGTCGGGATCGTGACGGAGCCGGAGGTGCATCCGGCGGCGGGCGGCGTTTTCTTTTCCGCACAGGAGATCCGGCTGCAGGATGAGGATAAGGATCAGAACAGGAATCCTGCCTCTCTGACGCAGCCGCTCACCGGCGAAGACGCGATGTTGAGGCTTCGGGTCAGGCTGCAGAATGACAGTGACAGGAATCGGATGGTCACGCTTCGCGCCTGGCTTTCCGGCACGGACGAGCAGGTGTTTCCGGCACCTGACGTTCTTGTGCCTGCACGGGGGGAACAGATGGCGGAGCTTACCGGGGTGCTGCACAAGCCCCGTCTTTGGTCGCCTACGCATCCGCAGTGCTACACGCTGTTTCTGGATGTCTACGATTCCGTCGATGGTCCGCACGAGGACGAACCCGCGGAAGGAAGTGCCGGGCAGCTTACGGAATCAGTGACGAAGATCCCCGTCGGCATCCGCTCACTTGTGTTTGATCCGGACCACGGTTTTTTCCTGAACGGCATACCGACGAAGCTAAAGGGTGTCTGCGTTCATGAGGATGCCGGCTGTCTGGGAAGTGCCGTCCCCCGGGAGGTGTGGGAGAGAAGGCTGGAGCTGTTAAAGGACTGCGGCTGCAACGCGATCCGGATGAGCCACAATCCACATGCGGATGCCCTGTACGGGCTCTGCGACGAAATGGGCTTCCTCGTGATGGATGAAGCGTTTGATGAATGGGAGAACCCGAAGAACAAATGGTGGCAGGGACACAATGTCTATCCGCCGCGTCATCAGGGCAGCTACGCGGATTTTCCCACATGGCATGACAGGGAGCTGCGCGCCATGGTCCGGCGCGGACGCAACCATCCCTCCGTTATCCTCTGGAGCATCGGAAATGAAATCGACTATCCGAACGATCCGTACTGTCATCCGATGTTTGCGTCCATGACCGGCAATAACGACGCCAACAAACCGGAGACGGAACAGCAGTATGACCCGTACAAGCCCAATATGGAACGCCTTGCGGTCATCGCCCGGGAGCTTGCTGACATTGTCCGGGAGGAGGACGATACGAGAGAGGTCACACTGGCCGCTGCCTATCCGGAGCTGTCCACGCAGATCGGCTTTATCGACGCGATCCGGGTCGTCGGCTACAACTATCGGGAACGCTGCTATGAGCAGGATCATCTTCGTTTTCCTGACAAGGTGTTCTTCGGCAGCGAAAACGGACATGAGGAGGATGCCTGGCAGGCAGTCACGTCACATGCATACATCTGCGGCCAGTTTCTCTGGACCGGGATCGATTATCTCGGCGAGGCAAAGGGCTGGCCGGTACACGGTTCGCCGGCGGGACTCTTAACGACCGCGGGATTTCCGAAGGAGCGTTACTTTGCGCGTCAAAAGCTCTGGGGAGCGGAGCACAGCGGGGAGAGCACAGAGGACTGCAGAGAGAAGAGCACAGAGAAAAGCACAGAGGAGAGCGCGGAAGCAACGTCGGATCCCGCAGTGCTTCTGATCGAGGCACCCGCAGACATCCGCGCGGCAAGATGGGTGCCGCGGCGTGCGCGGACAGACAGAAATGCGGCAAAAGAATGGGCAAGGCGCACGGGTGAAAACGGTTTCGTGGAGCAGATCCTGTTGTGTCTGACGGACGGCGAAGGGCATCCGGTACGGGACGGGGACCGGATGGTGGAGGTGCGCGTCGAGGGCGCGGGCGAGCTGGCCGGCCTGGACAACGGGGACCTGTCAGACAACACACCGTATTCCTCCCCCTGCCGGCACACCCTGCACGGGGAGCTCGCGGTCTACGTGCGCAGAACAGGACCGGGACGCATTCAGGTGCGGGTGGTTCATCGCTCCTGAAACACTGGTTTATACAAAACAACTTGACAGAAGCGCTTCCGTACTCTAAGATGAAATCGGTTTCACAAATCAACGCCGACCGTGAGGCGGCGGAGAGGAAACCGGAAAGAGGCGGAGCAGATGGGGGAGGCCAGCAGGGATCGGACGATCACGATCTACGATATCGCAGAGGAAGCCGGGGTGTCACCCGCAACGGTTTCCCGCGTTCTCACGGGCAACGCGCATGTGCGCCGCGAGAAAAGAGAGCGCGTTCAGGAGCTGATCGCGAGATATCATTTCGTGCCGAATGCGCTGGCCAAAGGGCTCTCCGAAACCTCGACGAAGACGCTGGGCGTCATCGCGGCGGATGTGCGGAATCCCTTCTACGCCTCCGTTTTTATGGCCTGCGAACAGGCCGCGGAGCGGCTCGGCTACACTGTCGGGCTCTTTAATTCCCTTGGAAAAATCGAAAACGAGGAGGAACAGCTGGAACGCTTCCGCAGACAGAAGGCGGATGCGATCATTCTGCTGGGCGGACGTGTGGACGATCTCGTGACCAACACGGTTTTTGCCGGACATGTGCGCAAGATCTGCCGGTCCACGCCCGTTGTTGTGACCGGAAAGCTTGACCGGACGCCGTGCTACAGTGTCCGGATCGATGCCTCCGCTGCCATGCGGCAGCTGATGGATCATCTCTTTCTGCACGGTCATGAACGGATTGCGCTGGTGGGCGGACGGCTGGATGTCACCTCGACCTATGAAAAATACCAGACCTACAGCTCTATGCTGAACGCCCGCGGGATCCGCGAGAGCGGCGACCTGGTGGTGAGCGGCGGCTATGATTACCAGTCCGGCTACGAAGGGATGAACCGCCTGTTTGAACAACCGGTGCGACCGACCGCAGTCGTTGCGATCAACGATTTCGCCGCGACCGGGATCCTCAGGAGCATCTTCGAACACGGCCTGTCGGTTCCGGCGGACATTTCCGTCGTCAGCTTTGACAACACTTTTCTGTCCGAGCTTTCCATCCCGAAGCTGACCACGACGGATTACGATTACGACTACTTCGGAAGAATGATCGCGGAGACCGCGATTGCAGCTGCGGAGGGCAGAAATCCCGCCCCGGAGACGCGCATCGAGACGACGCTCATCGTGCGGGAGTCCAGCGGCTCGGCGCCGGTTCTATAAAATCCCCTGTCACACAGTGATCGAAAAAAACAGTTGACTTTTTGTACAATATGCACTAAGATTGAAAATGAAATCGGTTTCAAACTGTGATGTTGCACAAACAGCGTGAAACGCAGTCGGAAGGAAGCGTCGGAGGGAACCATGGCGAAAAAGAATCCGGAAAAGACAGTCATCACCGCACCGGCCAAAAAGAAGGGCATTCTTCAGATTCTCTGGCGCTACCGCGTGCTGGAGCTGATGTGCCTTCCGGCGGTGATTTTCTTTTTCCTGTTCAGCTATATGCCGATGCCCGGCATTTATGTCGCATTTGTCAAATACAATTACCGCAACGGAATCTTCGGCAGCAAATTTGTCGGCCTGAAGAATTTTGAGTTCCTCGCCGAGTCGGGCAAGCTCTTTTCCCTGACACGCAACACCGTGCTCTACAACATCGCGTTCATTCTTCTCGGCAATCTCCTGGCTGTTTTCGTCGCCATTCTGCTCAACGAGATCCGGTCCAAGATGTTCAAAAAGGTTTCCCAGACTCTGATGTTCCTGCCTTACTTCATCTCGCAGGTACTGGTTGGCCTCCTGGTCTACAGTCTGTTGAATTTTGATACCGGTTTCGTGAACGAGATCCTGACGGGCATGGGAAAAGCGAAATGGCAGCCTTATTCCGATCCGAACGTCTGGCCTGTTCTTCTGGTGCTGATCCATCTCTGGCAGCAGACGGGCTACAATTCCGTCGTCTATTTCGCGGCGATCTGCGGTATCGACGCCGAAATCATCGAGGCGGCCAAGGTCGACGGGGCCAACGCCTTCCAAAGGATCCGCTACATCATCCTGCCGTCGCTTCGGTCCACCATCGTGATCCTGCTGCTGTTTGCCCTCGGCGGCATCGTGCGCGGCAACTTCGGCCTGTTCTGGAACATCATCGGCTCCAATTCGATCCTTTATGACACGACAGACATTATTGAGACCTTTGTCTACCGCGCGACGATGAGCGACTTCAACTTCTCGACGGCATCCGCGGTGGGCTTCTATCAGTCGGTAGTCGGGTTTGTGATCGTCATGATTGCCAATTACGTCATCAAGAAGATAGAACCGGATTATTCCCTGTTCTGATCAGACAAAAGACGTAAGCAGAAAAAGGAGTAAAGCTCATGGCAAAGGCAAAGGATATGGAATATGAGGTCGGCAACAGCAAGATCAGGCTGGGTGTCTCCGACTATATCGTCCGCGGAATCGGATATGTGTTCATTTCCCTCTACGCGATCGCCTGCGTGTTTCCGTTCCTGATCATCATCGGGACGTCGTTCACCAGCGAATCATACATTCGCACCCACGGGGTTCAGCTGTTCCCCGGCGATTTTTCCGTCAAGGCCTATGAGATGGTAATCGGCAGCGGCAACATCTGGAAGTCCTATGTGCTGACCATCGCCATGACGCTCATCGGCACGGTCTGCGGCCTGCTGATCATCGCCATGACCGGTTACGCCCTGCAGAGAAAGGATTTTCCGCTCCGGAACGGCATTTCCTTCTACATTTACTTTACGAGCCTTTTTTCGGCGGGTCTGGCTCCCTACTATCTGCTGATGACACAGACCTACAAGCTGCTGGACAGTTATCTGGCGGTGCTTCTGCCGCTTATGATGTCGCCGTGGCTGATCATTCTGATGAAAAACTTCATCAAGCAGATTCCGCACGAGATCACGGAGTCCGGCAAGATTGACGGCGCCGGTGACATGACGGTCTTCGTTTATCTGATCCTGCCGATGATCAAGCCGGCGCTGGCGACGATCGGCCTGTTTCTGGCACTGGGCTACTGGAACGAATGGTATCAGTCCTCCCTGTTCCTGACCGCCCGTGTCACCGTGAAACCGCTTCAGTACACGCTCTATGAGATCGTAAACAAGCTGGACGCTTTGCGTAATTCAGTGGCTGGCCAGTATATCACGCTGACGGACATCCCGGAGCAGAGCGTCAAAATGGCAAACGCGGTGCTGGCCACAGGCCCCATCGTGCTGCTGTATCCCTTCGTCCAGAAGTATTTCATCGGCGGTATTACGGTCGGCGCGGTGAAGGGATAAGCTTACGTGCGTTCGGAGTCCTTGAGGGGTTCCAGGCAGATAGAAACAATTCATTTCAAAGACAAGAAAGGAAGGGAAAGGCATGAAGAAAAAGATTCTTGCAGTGATCTTGAGCCTTACGATGGTCGCTTCGCTCGCCGCCTGCGGCGCAGGCGGCGGTGCGTCAGGCGGTGCATCGGGCGGCAGCGGTTCCGGAGAAGCCTCCGCCGTTGACACGAAGGAGCATGTCGTCATCAACTATATGACGACGGGAGATCCGCCGGAAGCCGGAAGTGAGAAGGAGCAGAGCCTCAACGACATGCTTGCGAAGCTCAATGCGATTCTCACGGAGAAGGTGAACGCCGAGATCAAGATGTACTATATTCCGTGGACCGATTATCTTTCAAACTACAACCTGACGCTGGCCCGCATGGACGGTTCGGTCGATCTTGTCGGCACGGCTTCCGACTGGCTGGATGCCTGGCCGAATGCCAAGAACGGCGCTTTTCTTGAGCTTTCGGAGGATATGCTCAAGACCTACGCACCCAAGACGTGGGAGAGTGTTCCGGCTGATCACTGGGAGCTCTGCAAATACAACGGTCAGATCTATCTGATGCCCGAGGACAACTACGCACAGTGGACCAATCATGGCTGGATCTATCGTCTTGACTGGGCAAAGGAAGCCGGCCTCGCAAACGGCGTTCACAGCTGGGAAGATATGACCACCTATGTAAAGTGGGTCAAGGACAACAAGACGGATCTGAAGTATGTATGGGATTCGGACGGTACGCAGTACGCACAGATGGCCAATGGCTGGATCGTGTCTCACTCGGATTTTGTGGCGGTTGACGGCATCTGCTCCGGCGCGCTCTGGGGCGGCAAGAAGTCGGATCTCTACACGATCTATGCGCCTGCCATGACCGATACGGATTCGCTGGTGGCTTATGCCAAGATGATGAAGGAATGGTCGGAAGCCGGTGTATGGCCGACGGATGTGCTGAACAACACCTCCGGCTCCAACCGCGATGAGTTCCGCGTAGGCCAGGTGGCGGTCGAGCAGCACCACACGCAGACCTGGACGGATCTCTGCTCCCACACACCTGCCAACACCATCTATGATTCGGATCCCGCTGCGGAAACCGGCATCTTCTACTTCGGAGAGGAAGCGAAGAATGTGGTCGCTCTGTCCATTACCCACGGTGCAATGGCTATTTCCGCCGGCTCCAAGAACCCCGAGCGCGCGCTCATGGTTTATGACCTGATCCGCAACGATCCCGACTGCTATCACCTGTTCAATTACGGTATCGAAGGGGTGTCCTGGGAGAAGGACGCGAGCGGCCTGCGCACGACTCCTGCCAGCTACAACTCCGACACGCAGAACATCAACGGCATGACCAACTACTGGTGGGGACGCAACGATGATCTCGAGATCAAGGATGCGACGCGCAACTGGGATGCGATTGACAAGCTTTATGCCGAGTATGACAAGATCAAGATCGACTATCCTTACGGCCAGTTCGTTCCCGAGGTGGATGATATTCAGGGCAAGATCGACAACTGCAATGAGACCTACACCAACTACATGAAGCAGATCTCCTTCGGTCTCTTCAACGGCTCCGCCGAAGATATTGTCGCAGAGATGCAGGGCGCGCTCAAGACGGCCGGTATCGATGACGTGACGGCTGCACTGCAGACCCAGTTCAACGAGCTCTACAAGAAGTAGCGAAGCAAAGCTTTGTAAAGCAACGGAGCAATCCGCAGGCATCATCATAGGTAAACAAGGGCATACGGTTCTGAGGATCCGTATGCCCTTTTTGGGGGAAAAACATGGCGGGAAGTTTTGAGATCAGGGATAATTTCTACTTAAACGGGGAACCCTTTCAGATCATCTCCGGCGCGGTGCATTATTTCCGCATCCTGCCGTCGTGCTGGGAGGACAGATTGAAAAAGCTTGTTCTTTTGGGTGCCAATACGGTGGAAACCTATATTCCCTGGAATCTGCATGAGCCGAAACGGGGGCAGTACCGTTTTGACGGTCTCTGCGACATTGAACGTTTTCTCCGCACAGCCACGGAGCTGGGGCTCTATATTATCCTCCGGCCCTCCCCGTATATCTGCGCCGAGTGGGAATTCGGCGGGCTTCCCGGATGGCTTCTTGCGGACGAAGAAATCCGTCTGCGGGTGAGCGGGGGACCGTTTCTGGAGGCTTTCGCCGGCTGGTATGATGTGCTGCTCCCGAAGCTTTCTCACTTCCAGATTGATCGCGGCGGACATGTGATCCTTATGCAGGTGGAAAATGAATACGGGTATTTTGCGAATGATCCGGATTATCTGAAGGCGATGCGCGAACTGATGCGCAAGCATGATATCACAGTCCCGCTTTTCACTTCGGACGGACCCTTCAGAGAGAATCTGAACGGAGGCCGGCTCGAAGGAGCACTGCCGACCGGCAACTTCGGATCACGAACCGACGAGCGGTTTGAAACACTGAAGGAGTATACTGACGGCGGACCGCTGATGTGCAGTGAGTTCTGGGTTGGCTGGTTTGATCACTGGGGCAATGGCGGCCATATGCACGGCAATCTGGAGGAGAGCGTGCGTGACCTGGATCGGATGCTTGCCCTTGGGCACGTCAATATCTACATGTTTGAAGGCGGCACGAATTTTGGCTTCATGAACGGTTCCAACTACTACGATGAGCTCACACCGGATGTGACATCCTACGACTACGATGCCGTCCTGACCGAGGATGGCCGGATCACGGAAAAATTCCGCCGCTACCGCGAGGTGATCGGCAGATACCGCAGCCTTCCGAAGTACGTGGAGCCTGTTCCCGCACCGCGCAGGGCGTACGGTGTGGTTCCGGTGAAGGAACAGGTGTCGCTGCAGGCGACGCTGGGGCGCTTAAGCACACCCGTCCGGGGCGTGCAGCCGATGCCCATGGAGCGGTTGGGACAGGAGCTTGGCTACATCCTGTACCGCACGACACTGGACACCGAGGAATCGGTGGAAAAGCTTCGCCTGTGGGAAGCTGCGGATCGGGCTGTCATTCTGCTGGAGGAGGAACCGCTTCTTACACTTTATGACCGGGAACTGGAGAAAGAGGCGGTGATCGAACCGGATGCCCTGACGGACAGGCAGCGCGCCGCGTTTACAGGGACACCGCGAAAACCCGGAACCGGTCCAGAACTCGACATCCTGGTGGAAAACATGGGGCGTGTCAACTTCGGGCCGCGCATGGAGCATCAGCGCAAGGGCATCGGACAGTGCGTGCAGATCAACGGCCATATGCACTGCGGCTGGGAGATGTGGACGCTGCCGCTTGATGATATCGGGGCAGTCGATTTTTCGGGCGCCTACACGGAAAAAACGCCGTCCTTTTACCGGTTTGTGTTTTCGGTCTATGAGCCGGCCGACACCTGGCTTGATTTCACCGGCTGGGGCAAGGGCTGTGCCTTCGTAAACGGATTTAATATAGGAAGATTCTGGGAGATCGGACCGCAGAAGCGGTTATATATCCCGGCACCACTCCTGAAGAAAGGAGATAATGAGATCATTCTCTTTGAAACCGAAGGAAAAGCGGCAGATCACATCACGCTGAAGGAGGAACCGGATCTGGGGTGAAGCCGGGTGTGCGCCTGATTCACGCGAGCACATAAGCCGGGCGAACGTGTCTGCATGTCCATCCTGCGGCACGGAATGTCTGTTGAGGGAGGAGATCGCGGAAGCGATTTCCTTCTTTGCATTTTTTATGAAATTCATGTAAAATATTACTATGTTTTTGACGAAATACAAAAGGACGGTTTGAATGACAGGGAGACGACTCAGGAAAGCGGGAACGCTTCTGACCTGTGTTTTGCTTCTCGGCTGCGGCGTTGTACAGCCGGCTGATGAGGTTTATACCGGGCAGGCTTCGGAAACGGCACAGGAACAACTTCCGGACACGGACGTCACCACGCCATCCGAACCGGATGCGGAAAAGGAGAACGTGGAAGCAGTCACCGCCGCGGAGGCGGCAGCGGGAGAGACCCCTGGCGCCGCAGGACAGGCGCAAAATCAGGGAGAAGAAGGGGTCCTGGCGTCACCGATCCCGGTTTCGGAGGCGTTTATTGAGGGAAACGGCTGCTTTCTCATGCGTGTGGGAACGGATATCTATTTTCACCGTTA
>JAIKYU010000078.1 GCA_024682835.1 Lachnospiraceae bacterium
TACGGACCCACCGAGTGCTCGATCTACACGACCACCTCTGAAGTGCACGGGGAAGCGGACGGAAGGATCATCGGGCGTCCCATTGCCAACATGGATGTCTTTGTGGCAGATCCTTACGGCAGGCTTGTTCCCGGAGGGGCAGCAGGAGAATTGTTCATCAGCGGAGCGGGTGTCGGAGCGGGATACTTAAACCGCCCTGCACTCACGCGGGAGAAATTTGTCTCTATCCGGACAGAGGGGCACGCAGCGCCTGTCATGGCCTATCGGACGGGAGACCTCGTCCGATGGGATGAGGGAGATAAGCTTGAGTTTCTGGGGCGTCTGGATAATCAGGTCAAGCTGCGCGGTCTGCGTATCGAGCTCGGGGAGATCGAAAGCTGTGCCGCGAAATATGAGGGCATCACCGGTGCGGCCGCCGTCATCAGGAAGGATGCCGTCGTGTTGTATTATACAACCGGGACGGGGCCCTTACAGGGCGGTGAAGAGGCGTTAAGGGATTTCCTTAAAAGGACGCTGCCGGATTATATGGTGCCGGAATTCTATGTGCACCTTGAGACCATGCCGCTTAACGCAAACGGCAAGACGGACAGGAACGCCCTTCCCGATCCCGTGTTAGGGGAAGGAGAAGATCTTGTCGCACCGGAGTCCTTCCTTGAGAAGGAGATATTCCGGCTGGTCTCTCAACAGCTTCACACCGCGAATCTCGGCGTAACCACCAATCTGATCCAGATGGGCTTAAGCTCGCTCGGCGCGATGAGTCTGTCGGTGCTTCTGCATAAAGCGCTCGGCAGGACGCTGAAGATGAGCGACATTCTTAAGAATCCCACCGTGAGGGGAATGGCCGAAAAACTGAGCGGGGAAGACCGGGAGGACTTTCTTGTAAAGCCTTTTGAGAAGAGGGAATACTATCCCATCACGGAAAACCAGAGAGGCATTTATCTCGACTGGGAAATGCACCGGGATACAAGACAGTACAATATCCCGGAAGTGCACGTGATGAAAGGGATGCAGCTTGCGCGCTTAAGAGACGTGATAGAAACGGTGGTAAACGCGCACAGCTATCTGAAAACAAGACTGGAGCTGCATGACGGTGATGTCATGCAGAAACGTCAGGACGATGCACCTGTACGGATAAAGACAAAACAGCTGGATCAGGAGCCCTCCAGGGAATTTTTCCAGGAAAAGGTGCGCCCCTTCCATCTCCTTGAGGAGCCGCTGTACCGGATCGAGCTGTATGCATATCAGGATACGGTGTACTTCTTCATGGATATGCATCATATCATCTTTGACGGACTTTCCGGAAAGACCTTCCTGCAGGATATCAAGCAGGCGCTTGACGGACAGGCACCCGAGAAGGAGACGGTCACTGCTTATGATTTTGCCCTCTATGAGAAGGAACAGGAGGGAAGCAGGGAGTATGAGGAAGCGCATGCGTATTTCTCACAGCTTTTCATGGACGCAAATATCATGTCTTATCCGGAATCGGTTCATCCGGACGGGGAGGGGCAGGGCATCGTCAGGACAGACGTCGATGCGGATGTGGTTGAGCGTGCGCGAAAGAAGTATGAGGTGACCGCCGGCGCATACCTGCAGGCAGCCTTCGCGGAGACCATGAGCCGGTTTATGTGGGAAGAGAATCCCATGTATCTGACGATCAGCAACGGCCGGACAGGCCTCCCGCAGCTCAACCGAAGCTTCGGCATGTTCGTCAAGACCGTTCCGACGGTGTATAAGAGCGCGCGGACGACGGAAAATGACAGTGTGCGTGATTATGTGCGCTCTTTCCAGGAGCAGCTGCTGGATACCTATTTGCGGGAGCTCTACCCTTACACAAGATTGGTGGAGGAATCCCATCTGCGCGGAGAAATCCTTTTTGTGTATCAGGGAGGAATACGCGAAGGCGGAGAGATTGAGGGAGTAGAAATTATCGATCTTGCGCTGGATACCGAGAAATTTCCTCTTCAGGTTACGGTCTATCCGTACCGGGATCAATATGAGATCCGGCTGGATTACGACGGCTCACGATATGCAAAGACGGATATCGAGCTTTTGGCCGGGGCGATCAGACAGGTGATCATCTCCATGGCCGATGCGGAGAGATTTCAGGATATCCGGCTCGTAAGCTTTGATGAGGAGAAAGAGCTCTTTATCCGTTCAAAGGGCCGCGATATGGAGGTGGACACAACCATCACGTGGCTTTCGCTTCTTCGCAAAGCGACGGAAAAATATCCCGACCGGATCGCTGTGGTGGACGAGAGAAGAAATGTGACCTACCGTGAACTGGATCTGGAATCCAATGCGGTGGCGGCTTACCTGGTTGATCAGGGCGTCACATCCGGTGAGTTCGTCGCCATGCGCATGGACAGATGGGCGGAAAACATCGTGGCCATCGTCGGCATCCACAAAGCCGGAGGCGCGTATGCACCCGTCGATCTGAATTATCCTAAGGAACGGCAGCAGTATATGCTCGAAAACTGCGAGGCCAAGGTTGTCCTGACGGAAGAAGTCATGAAAAAAGCCGTAGAGACCTACAGCGGGGCGGAGCCCGTCGATCGGGCAGTGCCGGAAGGAAATGCCTATATCATCTACACATCCGGATCCACGGGACTGCCAAAGGGAACCATCCTGCATCATGCGGGCATCGTGAACTTTGCGATCGCAACGGCCGAAATGAATGAGCTGACGTGTGAGGACCGGATCTGTCTCCATTCCTCCTTCTCCTTTGATGCCCACACGGAGGATCTGTTCCCGCCGCTGATCGCGGGTGCATCCATCCATATCATGCCCGAAAGCGTCCGCAAGGATCCGGATCTGATCTACAGGTATCTTGTGGATCATCAGATAACGGGCGGCGCCTTCACGACATCGCTCGGACGCCTTCTGGCAATGAATTACAAGCTGCCGCAGCGTTTCATCGCCCTGATGGGTGAAGCGCTGACGGAGATCACGCCGGGGGAGACCACCGTCATCAACAAGTATGGCTTTACCGAGTGCACGAATATCACCACGTACTATTTCCTTGAAAAGGGGCAAAACTACGACCGCGCGCCGATCGGCTACACCATGCCCAACGGGTACAGCCTCATACTGGATCCGAAGGGCGCCCTTGTGCCGTTCGGAGGGATCGGTGAGATCTGCTATGCGGGTCCCCAGGTGGGGTACGGCTATTGGAAGCTTGAGGAAAGGACTGCCAGGGTGTTCACGGACTGCAGGTGGATCCCCGGCATGCGGCTCTATCATTCCGGGGATCTGGGACGGTACAATGAGGACGGCGTCCTTGAATACATCGGACGTATGGACCATCAGGTGAAGGTTCACGGCTACCGCGTGGAGTTCGGAGAGATCGAGAGTGCCGCGCTGCGCTTTGAGGGAGTCTATGAGGCGGTCGCGGCAGTAAAGCAGGGGCGCGTGGTTCTTTACTACACGGAAAAGACGCAGGCAGACGGAAGTGTTACGGCGCCTGTGGATGAAGACAGCCTTCGTGCGTTCATGGCAAGAGGCCTCGCGGAATTCCTTATGCCGGAGGTGTTTGTGCGCCTTGACGACATGCCCAGAACCCCCAGCCGCAAGATTGACAGAAGGGCGCTGCCCGAACCGGCCGCGGAGACGGGAGGAGAGATGATTCCTCCCGAAACAGAGCTTGAAAAGAAGCTGTTTGCCATTGTGGCTGAGCAGCTTGGTACCGAAGAATTCGGCGTGACGACCAGCCTGATCAGCATGGGATTGAGCTCCCTGGGCGTGATGCGTCTTTCCATGACGCTGAACGTCGAGCTTGGCAGATCCCCTCTTGTCAGTGATATTATGAAGGATCCCACGATCCGCGGCATGGCGGCACACCTTGGGACGGCGGACGAAAAGGCGGTGAACAAAGAGGACAGCGCAGAAAGCGGTGCGGGAATCCATGCATACGGGAAGAGGGACTATTATCCCATCACGGAAAACCAGAGGGGTCTGTTCATCGACTGGGAACTTCACAGGGACACGCTCCAGTACAACGTGCCCGAGGTAACGATCTTTAAAGGCGCGGACATCGATGAGGTAGAAAAGGCCGTGCGGACGGTCATGGACGCACACGCGTATCTGAAGACCCGTCTGTTCTTTGTGGACGGCGATGTCATGCAGAAACGCCTGGATGATGAGCAGGTCATCATCAGGAAGGAGAAGCTTGACAGGGAACCGGGAAAGGAGGATTTCCAGGCCCTGGTACGTCCGTTTGATCTCCTTCAGGAACCGTTGTACCGCATCGAGCTTATGGCGTATCAGGATACGGTCTATCTGTTCATGGATATGCATCATATCATTTTCGACGGATTGACGAAAGCCGTTGTTTTACAGGAGATACAGGAGGCTCTTGCCGGAAAGGAGATCCGGAAGGAAGAGATCACGGCATTTGACTTTGCGCTCAGTGAAGAGGAGTGGATGGAATCGGCCGTATATTCCGAGGCGGAGGAGCATTTCGATTCTCTGCTCGCAGGCGCTGTGCCTGCCGCTCTTGCGGAATCTGACGCGCCGGACGGAAGCGGAGTGAGTGTGGCAGAGGCTTCGCTTTCCAGGGAGGCGGTGGATGCCTTCTGCAGGAGTCATGACGTGACTGTCTCCAGCTTCTTCCATGCGGCCTTCGCGGAGACCCTCTACCGTCTTACCAGGGAAGAACACCTTGCCTATGTGACGGTGAGCAACGGGAGAGGCGCGGATGCGCGCCTGGAACGAACAGCCGGCATGTTTGTCAAAACCATCCCGGTCGTACGAAATGAGGACAACCTGAAGGGGGCAGATTCATCCGTCGATTACGTGAAGGCCATCCATGCCCAGCTGCAGAAGAGCTTTTCTTATGAACGCTACCCCTACACCCGGATGGCGGAGAGAAACGGGATCCATGCCGGAATTCTTCTTTCCTATCAGGGAGAGATCTTTGATGAGGAGGTGATGGAAGGATCCCTGAGCGGGCATATCGGTCTTGCGCTTGATACCGCCAAATTCGCGATCGAAGGCTTCGTCTGTCCCGTAAAGGACACGTATGTCATTCACCTGTCCTATGACGGTAAGCTGTACGGCGGCAGGGATATGCAGCTGCTTGCGGACGCGTTTGCCAATGCCGCAAAGGAGCTGACCGTCTGCAGCAGACGCACGGAGGTGTCCCTGGCGGATGAAAGGGAGCGGGAAGCGCTCATTCTTGCAGGCACGGGAGAGAAGCTTTTTGTGGATCCAAAGGAGACCATTGTTTCCATGTTCAGAAAGCGCGCAGCGGCAACACCCGATGCGACGGCACTGGCCTTTCGGGAGCAACGCTACACCTACGGTGAAATCGATGACCTGACCGACCGTATGGCGGCAGCTCTTGTTGCACAATATCATGTGGGGCCGGGCGATATTGTGGGCGTGCTGATCAGACGCTCGGCGTACATGTTGATCTATCCGCTTGCCGTCATGAAGGCGGGGGCGGCCTATATGCCGATGAATCCCGATTTTCCGGAGGACCGCCTTTCGTTTATGTGTTCCGATGCGGGGGTTAAACTGATCCTGACTGCGGACGGAGCTGCCGGCCAGTCGATGCCCGGACACACAGGGGTGGTCGTTGACCTGGCGGACGAGAGGGGGGAGCGTGCTTTTGCAACCGGCGAAGTCAGGCTGCCGGAGGCGGGTGCCGCGGATCGAATGGTGATCCTGTACACATCGGGATCTACCGGAGAACCAAAGGCGGCCGTGCTGTGCCACAGCGGAATTGTAAACTTCATGCACTGGTATGTGAAGGAGTATGAGGTTACTGAGAAGGACCGGGCAGGCGCTTACTCGAATTTCGGTTTCGATGCCCATATGATCGATATCTATTCCTCTGTACTGGCAGGAGCCTGCGCGGTGATCATTCCGGAGGAGCTGCGCCGGAATCTGACGGAGCTGAATGCTTACTACGAAGAAAACGGCATCACGATCTCCTTCATGACGACACAGGTGGGCTGTCTATTCTCCGAAATGAACAAAACCCTGCGCGTACTGACCACCGGAGGGG
>JAIKYU010000086.1 GCA_024682835.1 Lachnospiraceae bacterium
CGCCTCTCTACCATCCGGAATGCCGACCGCATCCTTGTGATGAAGGACGGCCGGGTCATCGAGCAGGGAACGCACGATGAACTGATCGCCGCCGGCGGTTTTTACAAAACCCTCTATCATTCCCAGTTTGCGGGGGAAGCGATCTAGGCTTCTTTCGTGAATCGGAATCGCATGTGCATGTCGCTGGAAAAGGCGCTGTAATATGATCATTGCCGTCCGAATGCTTCCCATGACAGGAGATTTGTGATACAATATTAAACGCTTTTTTTAAATGAAAGCCTTTCCGAGCGGACCCGTGCGGAGAACCAACGGGATTTTGGGCAGTCTCGGCGCATGAAGGATAAGGAAGAGGGAGACCGGCTGACAGTATGGAAAAACTGGTCGACGTCATAGACGTCTGCAAAATCTATAATCCCGGGGAAAACGAGGTGCGGGCACTGGATCATGTGAGCCTGTCCATCAATACGGGTGAATTTGTCGCGATCATCGGACAGTCCGGCTCCGGCAAGTCGACGCTCATGAACATGCTGGGATGCCTCGACACCCCGACGAGCGGCACCTATATGCTCCACGGCATGGATGTGTCCCACATGACAGACAACGAGCAGTCCGATGTGCGCAACCGGGAGATCGGCTTTATCTTCCAGGGCTTCAATCTGATCCAGTCGCTGACGGCGCAGGAAAATGTCGAGCTGCCGCTCATCTACCGCGGCGTCTCCAGGAAGGAGCGGGAGCGGCTGGCGGTGGAAGCGCTCATCAGGGTCGGTCTCGGCAAACGCATGGATCACAAGCCGACCGAAATGTCCGGCGGACAGCAGCAGCGCGTGGCGATTGCCCGTGCCATTGCCCAGGCGCCGCCGATTCTGCTGGCGGATGAGCCGACGGGCAACCTGGATTCGGGTTCCAGTAAGGAGATTATCGGGATCATCAAGAATCTGTACAAGGAGGGAAGGACCGTGATTCTGATTACGCATGATCCCGGGATTGCCAGACAGGCGAAGCGGATCGTGACGATCAGCGACGGGAAAATCCAGAGCGATATCATCAATCCGGATGCGGATGTGTAAAACAGAGGGGGGAATTCATGAAGAAGCTGTTTAAGGGGAAGGAAAAGGATCCGATCGCGGATATCCTTCCAATCGAGGAGGATAAGAAGGTGGAATCGGCATCGGACGGATCTGAAGAGGGGAAGACCCCCGCGGAGAACAATGCCTCTGCGGATAAGGAGACCGGCGCTGAGAACGGTCAGGCTGCGGCGGATACGGATGCCGCGAAGGAACCGGCTGCGCCCGCAGCGTCGTCCGCACCCGCTTATATCCCGGGAAAGAAGAAGGGCAGGTGGAAATGGATCATTCTGGCGGTGATTCTTGTGCTGGTTGTCGCGTTCTTTATTATCCGGGGAAGGGCTGCGAAGAATGCCGCCACACCGGTCAATGTCATGGAGGCAGCAAACGGCAGTATCGAGGAGACGGTCACCATCAGCGGCACCGTCGCCTCCGCGGAGAAAAAGAGCTACTATTCCACGGTTACCGCGCCCATCGCCACGCTGGACATCAAGGCGGGTGAGCGGGTGAAGAAGGGAGACATGCTCTTTTGCTACAACACCGAGGATCTGGATCTCATGAAGAAGCAGGCGGAGCTCAATCTGCAGCAGGCGGACGGCTCCTACAGCGCTGCGGCCGAAAAGAACGCCAAGGCGACGGATATCCTCCGGGGCAACAGCATTCATGACATCAACAACCGGCTGGAGGAGATCACGGCGGAGGTGGATGCCATCAATCTGAAGATTCAGGAAAAAACGGACCGTATGAGCGGAACCGTGACGGAGCTGCAGAACACGCTGCAGGATATTGATCAGAACGGGATCGCAGACAGCATGGAAACCGCGTATGCCGCAGCGACGGGCGAGGCACCGGATACCGATTACATCACCCGGAGGGAGAACGGAGATTCCTCGCTCTCTGAGAGCAACAGGCAGATGTTTCTCGCGGTGCAGCAGTCCTTAAATGACAAGCAGTATGCACTGCAGCATGATCCCGAAATTGAAAAATGGCAGCTGCAGATCACGGCATTGAACGAGGAAAAGGCAAGGCTCACTGAACAGAAAACCATCGAGAGTTCGAAGCTTACGGGAGGCGACTGGAACCAGCTCAAGGCGACCAGGGAGTTGGCCGAGCTCAACGCCAACGACACCATCGCGGACATAGAAAATGTGGAAAGCGGTATCAAAGCCGACTTCGGCGGCGTGGTTACCAATGTCGGCGTCGAGGAGGGTGCGACGGTGACCAAGGGTACGCGCATTCTGTCGATCGAGAGTACGGATAAGGTGGAGATCACCTTTCAGATATCCAAGGTGGACATGACAAAAGTAAAGACGGGGCAGCAGGTGGAGATCACGGTCAACGGAATCCCGTACGAGGGGGAGGTCATCAGGATTTCCGGTTCGGCGACAAAGAACGCTTCCGGCGTACCGGTGGTTGATGCGGCGATCCGGGTGAAGAATCCGGACGATCAGCTGATTCTCGGTGTGGAGGCCAGCAATAAGATTCACACGAATCATGCGGAGGATGTGATTGTGCTTCCCTATGAGTATGTGGGGGCTGACAGCGAAGGCGATTTTGTCTATGTCGTAGAGGATGGTGTGGCAAAACGCCGGTCGGTGACGGTGGGCTTGAGCACCAGTACGGAGGCGGAAATCAGGGAAGGCCTCTCCGCAGGGGAGCTGGTGATCACGGACGATGTGGACAAGCTGACGGACGGTCAGGCTGTGACGATCATCCCCGCTGAATCAAAATAAGAGGCAGGCAGACGAAACCGACGGATGTTCACGGAATACGTGGCGGATGCCATCCGCAATATCAAGAATAACAAGCTGCGCACGGCGCTGACGATGCTGGGCATCGTCATCGGCATTGCATCAGTCATCGCGGTTCTGACCATCGGTGAGGGCATGGTGGTTTATGTGCAAAATGAGATCGGCGGATTTTCCGGCAATGTGGCCGCGCTGTACGTCGACACCTCTGTCACCTCGGAGCTGATCACGCCCGAGGATATCCGGTCATTCAGTGAAAGTATTCCCGGTCTGAAGGGGTCGACCTACCAGCTGAGCGCGGCGGGTGTCGTCACCGGAGCACGGGCGGCCGTGGATGTCACCGTGAACGCCGGCAGCGCGGCACTGGAAAACTATACGACCAACAAGGTGCAGGCCGGACGTTATTTTACAGACGACGAGGTGGACAATCATGCCCTGGTCTGCGTGATCACCCAGCGGGATGCGGAAAAGCTTTTCGGTACGGCAAATGCCGTGGGCAGAACGGTGGAGCTCAATCTCGGCGGTGTCAGCAGGGAGCTTATCATCATCGGGGTCAAGGCGAATTACAGTGAGGCCATCCTGACCATGATGGATATGCTGAGAGAATTCAACGCCATGATGGAGATGCCCTACACTACCATGGCGGATATGACCAGAGATAACGTGGAAAAGGGACAGAATCAGGTTCTGATGTTCGGTGAGACGGGCAGTGATATCAAGGAGATTACGAGAGTGGCAAGCCGTATCTGGAGAAACCGTCACGAGGTCAGGGAGGACAAGGCCATCATGTCCGAGTCGATGGCAGATGTGACGGAGGAGGTCGATCAGATCTTCGGCGCCATCACCGCCTTTATGAGCTTCGTGGCGGCGATTTCCCTGCTGGTCGGCGGCATTGGCGTCATGAATATCATGCTGGTATCGGTGACGGAGCGGACCAGAGAGATCGGAATCCGCAAGTCCATCGGGGCACGTACCGGGGCTATCATGGTGCAGTTTCTCGCGGAATCGGCGATCATTTCCCTGATGGGCGGAATCGTCGGGGTCATTCTGGGAATTGTCGTGGCAGCGGTAGCCTGTCATCTCCTGACCTTTGCGCTGATCATCAAGCCCTCTGTCGTCCTTCTGGCAACGTTTTTTTCCATGACGGTCGGTATTCTTTTCGGTCTGCACCCCGCGCGCAGGGCGGCGAAGATGCGGCCGATCGATGCTCTCAGGTTTTAGGAGTCCGATGATGGAGTATATCAGGAACGCGTTTGCAAGTATCATAGAGAATAAGGGCAGGTCGTTTCTGACCATGCTGGGGATCATCATCGGTATCTCCTCCGTGATCACGATTCTTGCCATCGGCAACGGCATGAAGCAATCGGTGGGCGGAGAACTGAACGACATGCAGGCGGGCGGCATCACCATCCAGATCAATGCCAAGAAGACGGACAAATATCTCACCGGAGCGCAGGTTCGAATGATCGGAGATGAGGTCCCGGAGGTTTACGGGGCGTCTCCGACCATCAGCGGTTACGGGGATGCCGTCGCGCGTTATAAAATTCCCGCAAACTTCAAGGGCGGCAATGAGTACCTCTTTCATGATCAGAAAAATGTGCTGTCGGACGGCCGTTATTTTAATGAAAACGAGGCGGAATCAGCGGCAGCTGTCGCGGTGCTTTCGCAATCGGAGGCAGTTCTGCTGTTCGGCTCGACGGATGCGGTGGGAAAGAGCTTTGAAGCCATCATCGGCGGCCGGTCCCGGGAGTTGACGGTCACAGGGGTGTTAAAATCGGAGGAGAGGGATATCACCAGTGCATACCGGTACAACTCGGGCAGGGATAAGAGTTATCAGTCCATCCGGCCCTATGTGCCCTACACCCTGATGACCCAGGGCTTCGGCCTTGCGGGAGAAAACGTCGTCTCCTATCAGATCTTTCCGCTTCCGAATGAGCAGGATCCTGCGTCCCTGCGTGCCCGTCGCGTCACGGAGAATATGATGGGGCTCAGGGGGCAGGGAGCGGTCAATGTGCAGTCATTTGCCAGCATGCTGGATTCCTTTGAAAAGATTCTTGATGTCGTGACTCTCGTCGTGGCGTTCATTGCCGCGATTTCTCTGATCGTCGGCGGCATCGGTGTCATGAATATCATGACGGTGTCCGTGACGGAGCGGACCAGAGAGATCGGGATCCGCAAGGCGCTGGGGGCACGCACCGGTTCCATTCTGCTGCAGTTTCTGCTGGAGAGCGCCATGATTACCCTGATCGGCGGACTGATCGGGATGATGGCGGGTTACGGCCTCACCTTTATCGTGTCGAAATTCATGAGCTTTCCGCCTCAGATCCGCCTGGAGGATGTGGCGCTGGTCGTCGCGATCTCCAGCTCCATCGGTCTGTTCTTCGGTATCTATCCCGCTTTTCGTGCGGCGAAAATGAATCCCATCGAAGCATTGAGGTACGAATAGTAACAGCAGAGCCGCCCGCTCAGATGATCCGGTAGGAGATATACACGGTATCGCTGCTGTATCCGCCTTTACCGGTGAAGGCGATGTAAATGGTGTCTCCTGTCTGCGGACGGTCATTCTTTCCCAGGGGAATCAGTTTGTCCTCCGACAGGAGGTAATACTTCGGCGCGGTGTAGTCCGTGCCCGCCGCCAGCTTTGTGCCATACCGGTCGGTGACGACGGGCGGCTGCATGTACTGGCCGGCGGTCGCAGATGCTTCTTTATCTGCCGCGAAGGCACGGATGCTTTCGGCAAAGGGACAGGTTTCCACGGTAAAGCGCAGATTCCTTGTTCCGGCATAGAAGCCTTTTCCGATGATGGCGGCCGTGGGCGGTGTTTTGGCGTTCCGTGCGGCCACGCGGTTGTTGTTCCGGTATTGGATGATGTAATCCATGCCGTACCTGAGCGGCTGGCCGTTTCTGCAGACAGTCAATGCCGGTTTTGCGCCGCCTTTCCGATAGACAACCGACAGAGGATGCGTATCGTCCACGGGATTGCCGTCCGCGTCCCGGACGGTGATTTCCGCATCGTTCAGCGGATAACCCTTGATGCGGAAGGTGATTTTTTTGCTGCCGGTAAAGCCGCGGCGGCCTGTGACGGTCGCTGTCGCTGTGCCGGGAAGGCGATTGTTGGTATAAACCACCTCGAAATCGTCCTCCGTAAGCCCCGGGATCCCGGTGACGGTGACGGCGGGCGTGATGGATTCGCCGGTGCAGGTGAAGACCTTTGCGTCCAGCGAGAGCTTTGCTTTGCCGAGAGGGGTTCCCGTGATCCGGAAGGTGAGGGTTTTCTCGCCGATGAAGCTGCAGCCCGTGCTGCTTTCCGCAGCCTCCTTCCCTTTGAGACGGATGGTGGCGGTGCCGGGGAGGACGCCGTTTTCCACGCCGAGAACCGTCACATCGGCGTCGGTCAGAGCCTTCTTCTTCCAGGTGAGGGACAGCGGAAGCGGGTTGCCTTTTTTGTCATGCAGATCGCTGTCTGACACGCTCCGCACCTGATATTCCGCGCCGCTGTAGGGCTGGGCCGGGAGCGCCTTGGCGGCGACTCTGCCGAGCAGCACCTGCGGAAGCGGATGCTCCGATGCGGTCTGACCGGCGGCATAGAGAAGGGTGGTCCTTGCGTAGCCGGTGTAGTTGCCCGTTCCTTCGATGAGAAGAGAAATCTCCGTGTGCCCCGCATCCGGACCGCGCCAGCCGTTTGCCGCTTCCGCGGCCTCTGCGTACGTGTAGGTCGTCACGATAAAATCCCTGCGGTTTTGCAGCTTCTTTCCGTTCAGGGTACAGACAGGCACGGGCTTCTGTATCCTGCCGTTGCAGGTGACCTGCGGGGCAGACAGCTGCGCTTCGTCTATGGAAATGCGCCGGATGGCGAACGGAACGGTCATCTTCGGGGTGCCTTTGTAACTGCCCTTGAAGGTGAGGATAACCTGAGGCCAGCGGCTTTTATCGACGGTGTCATCCGGAAGCTCCGAGGGATCAATGACCGCGTTTCTGTTGTAGCGCCAGGCGACGGTGTAGTCGGTTCCCTGAATCAGCATACGGGTCCTGTCATAGACGCGGAAATCCTGTTTCTGGGCGGTGCCGGTGTAGTCCAGATCCCGGATGCCGGCGACCCAGATCCCGTCCGGAATGACACCGTCTGACGGACGGTCTTCCGGCAGAACCTGATCCGGGAGCTTTTCCGTTTCCTCCGGGAGCGGTTCCAGCGTCGGCGGCACGGGGGAGATGGCCTCGAAGTCGTATTTTTTATAGACCGGCCAGAAGGTGTCGCGGGCCAGTTCGCCGCGCTTTAAGGAGACGGTCTGATAGTTGGCGGGAACCTCAAAGTTTTTGCACCAGAGCCTGGCGGATTCGTAGGCGCCGTCGCCGTCGTTTGTGGTGGCGCGGATCGCCTTCATGGTGGCGGGAAAGTCCTTTTCGGTCTCATACTTCAGGTAATGAAGCTGGCCGTTCAGTGACCGCCAGTTGTAACCGTTGCTGTCACAGTAGTTTTTCAGCTTCTCCCAGCGGCCGGCGTGCCATTGGCAGATGCCGTAGCTGGTGCCGTTGTCGCCGAGGGCATCATAGCGGAAGGAGGATTCGCAGTAGATGTTGGCGAGGATTCCGGTGGCGGCCGCCTTATGCAGGGTCATGTCGCGCATGAGGAAGCGGAAGATGGTGACGGCATTCTCCGTCTCGATTCCGGAGGATGCGCCCAGGATTTCGATGTGCTCCCCTGTGCCGTAGTCGGCCAGGTCCGTGCGGATGCCGTATTCTTCAGCCAGTGTTTCCGTCAGAAGCAATCCTTCTCCGGCAGACAGAGGAAACTCCTCCGCGGTCGGCGGCCAGGCCGTCTCTTCGCGCGCTTCTTCATAAGCGGAAGAGAAGAAAACCGGGTCTGCAGCGGATTCCTGCGCACATGCGGCTGCCGGGACGCCTGTCATCAGCACGCCCGCAAGCAGAAGCGCAGAGACCGCCCTGCGGAAAGAAACGGATAAAAACCATTTAATAACACTCATTATTTTATGATAGCATCCATTTCCGGAACTGTCAATACGGCATGCGTTTCCCGGCTTCCTTTCGTTGCGCGTCCCCCTTCCATCTGCTATAATGATGCGCATGAAAGAAAGAATACTGGAAATCAAACGGACGCTCGACCGGAATATTTTCGTGGGCAAGCGCCTGGAATTGAATTTGCGCAATATGAGCATCACGGCTGTCATTATCATGGCGATGGGACTGGTGCTGACACTGGTCAATGTGATACAGGGACAATACCTGATTGCCCTGTCGCCTCTGCTGATTTTTGTCGCAGCGGTCATCGCTTTTGTTTTCGTGGTCCGGTATAAGCGGCGCGAGCCTGCGATTGTTGTGAGCATTCTTTCCGTGACGGCTGTGCTCACGTACGATGTGCTTTTTGCGGACAACGGCTTCGCATTTCTCTGGACCCTGCTGGTGCCGATGACGTTCTGTTATATGATATCCGTGAAGATCGGCTTCCTGGTTACCATTTACTTTGAGATCCTGTTCTTTGTTTTGTTCTACACCCCTCTTCGGCAGCTTGTGGCCGCCCGCTATTCAGAGATTGTCATGAGCCGCTTTCCGCTGCTGTTTTTCTTCCATGGACTGCTGGCCATGTTTGTCATGTATCAGTATCATAAGGGTGTGCTGTTTGAAATCGACCACGCCGACAGGCTCGAGGAGGAGGTCGCCAGACAGACCGCTGTCGCGGAGGAGAGGAGCCGCCGGATTGAGCAGATGTCCTTTCAGACGATTCTTACGCTGGCCAATGCCATTGATGCCAAGGATCCTTATACCAAGGGTCACTCCACCCGGGTGAGCCAGTATTCGGTGCTGATGGCGGAGGCGCTGGGATGGAAGGCGGAACGGGTGAGCGATCTGAAGTATGCGGCGCTCCTCCATGATATCGGCAAGATCGGTGTGCCCGACGCCATCCTCAACAACCCCAGGCGTCTGTCGGATATCGAATATGATATCATCAAGAGCCACGCTACCATGGGCGGAGATATCCTGAAAAACAGACTGACGGTGGAGGTGGCGGAGGATGTCGCCCGAAGCCATCACGAGCGGTATGACGGAACGGGCTATCCCTCCGGTAAAAAGGGGGAGGAAATTTCGGAAGAGGCACGGATTGTTGCCATCGCGGATTCCTTTGATGCCATGAGTTCCAACCGGGTGTACCGGGAGGCCTGTGATCCGGAGTATATCCACAAGGAACTTCAGCGGGGAAAAGGCACGCAGTTTGATCCGGATCTTGTGGAGGTGTTCCTGACTCTCTGGGATCAGGGGCAGCTGGATCAGATTCTGCAAAACGATGCAGAGGACAGTGCGGACGGGGAGCGCACGGAGGTTGCACCTTCGCTTCTGCAGGAGGTTATGGAGGCCTTTGCAGCCCAGGGCAATGTGGATAATATCGACATCACGACCGGTGTGCTGAACCGTACGGCGGGGGAAGCAGCGGTCGCACATCAGATGAAGGCCGAGAGCGGAAGTTTTGTTTTCTTTGATGTGGACAATCTGAAAAAGATCAACGATATCAACGGACACGAGGCCGGAGACCGTGCGCTGAAGCTTGTGGGCGATATCCTTTCGGCGTACAGTGACGATAGTCTTTGCTGCAGGCTGGGGGGAGATGAATTCCTGCTCTTTATGATGCGGGCGTCCAGGGAGGCGGCAGAGAAACGGGTGCGACACATCATCGATACCTTTGAGGAAAAGAAAAAGCTGGATCCGGGGATCGCTGCTGCTTCTTTGTCCGCGGGAATCGCACTCTGCACGCCGGACGAGCCTTACAGCAGCGTCTACAACCGGGCGGACAAGGCGCTCTACCACGTCAAACAGAACGGAAAGAACAGTTACAGCTTCTACGACAGCGATTCCGAGGAGAATGAAACGGAGCAGGTGGACATCAACCTGCTTGTGGAGGGCATCAGGAACAGCGGAAGCTACCAGGGTGCCATGGATGTGGAGTACAGGCAGTTTACCAGGCTGTATGAGTTTATCATGAATCTGGACAAACGCTTTTCCCATCCCTTCCGGCTGATCATGATCACCCTGAATCCGCAGTCAGGGGAGCCTTTCCGCCAGGAGGAGCTGGAGAAGGCGATGTTCTGCATGGAGCAGTCCATTCGTCAGACCATGCGGAATGTGGATATCATCACCCGGTGCAGCAGACAGCAGTTCCTGGTCATCCTTCTGGGGGTGGATCCGGAGGGCGTCAGGACCGCTGTCGACCGGATTTTCCGCAATTACTACAAGATGAACGGGAGCAGCGCCTTTTCGCCGTCCTATGATATCGCGGAGATGGAGGGGCGGTAGGCCGCACGTTTCAGGCGCTTTTTTGAGCATCCGCACGGAGTCATGCCGATTCGGCGAATATTTTCATTGTTTTTCATAATATTGAACATATTTTTCTGTATGTGGTTGTCTTATGATATAAAGATGCGAGGATTCTGCACAGAATAATCTTTACAAGGAGGAAAACAACCATGAAGCAGAAAAAAGGACTCTCCATGCTGCTTGCCTTTCTGGTCTCCGTTTCCGCCGCGGCGTGTCTGGGGACACCCCTTCCGGCATTTGCGGCAGAGGAGACTGCGGCCCCGGTACTGGAGGAGACAAACGCCGTTATTCCGGATCTTTCCGCGGAAGAGACGGCATGGACCTCTGAGATTTTGACGGAAGAAGTTGACGCGGCACAGGAAGAGACGGATGTCTTTTATGCGGACACCAGCGGCTCCTGCGGCCCGGATCTGGCCTGGGTGTACGATGAGACGGCACAGTCCCTGACCATCACCGGCAGCGGCTCGATGACGGACTATGCATCGTCCGACAAAGTGCCGTGGTACACCTACCGCAAGGATATCACCACGGTGAGCATCGACAGCAGGGTCACCACGATCTCGGCCTACTCGTTCTACGAGTTTAAGGCAGCAGCCGGCGCATTTCCGATTCCCGCCGGCGTGACGGCGATCGGCAAATATGCTTTCTATGCATCGGCCTTTACGGCGGACAGTCTGACCCTGCCGGCCGCCATCAAAAAGGTCAGCGAGTATTCCTTCTATCAGTGCAAGGGCATCAAAAAGCTGATCATTCCGGCGGGTGTGACAGAGATTGAGAAATTTGCGTTCAGAGAATGCTCTTCCATCGACAGCCTGACCCTCCCGGCCTCCCTGACCACCATCGGAGAAAGCGCCTTTCAGAAAAACACCAGTTTAAAGGCACTGACGATTCCGGACGGCGTGACCACCATCGGGAAAAATGCTTTTGAGACCTGCGACAGTCTTACGGGAGATCTGGAGCTGCCAAAGAGCCTGCAGACCATGGGCGATTACGCGTTCCAGTACTGCAGCGGTCTTAACGGAAAGCTGATCATCCGCTCCGGCGCGCTGAAGAAGATTCCATACAAATGCTTTGATGACTGTTCGTTTGACAGCATCAGTCTTCCCGCCGGTCTGAAGTCCATCGGAGAGCAAGCCTTTGCGGACACCAAGGCGGCCTCCGTGGTCATCCCGCAGCTGGTCACCGAAATTGCCAGCAATGCCTTTACGAACACGACCAATCTTACAGCCATCTATTTCAGAGGGAATGTCCCCGCCACCCTTTCCACGGACACCGGGACGCTGGGCAGTTCTGCCGTCAAGCTCTACTATCTGGCGGATCGAACCGGATGGACGGCCTCCCTGAACGGACACACCTGCACCCAGGTGGAGGAGAGCGCCATCCCGGCCAATGACAACAGCACGGAGGTGCTTGCGGACATGGAGCCGGTCACCGGCAGCTGCGGCACGAGTCTGAGCTACACCATCACGGGCAATCTCGCGGGAGAGACGCTGACCATCACCGGCTCCGGAGATATGAACGACTACAACGATAAGTCGGATGTTCCCTGGTACGATCACAGGGATGCCATTGTCAAAGTGGTGGTTCCGGACGGCCTGACCGGGATCGGAAAATATGCGTTCTTCGAGCTCAACAGCGTCTCCGGCAGCTTCCCGATCCCTTCGTCCGTGGAGACCATCGGGCAGTATGCGTTCAACAAGTCCGAGTTCAGCCAGGCGACCCTGACGCTTCCCGAGAATCTCAACACCCTCGGAAATTACGCGTTTGCGGAGTGCCGCGGAATCGGAATTGTCACTGTTCCGGGCACGGCGGGCCCGACCGTTGGCGACAGAGCCTTTTCCAAATGCGCCAACATGACGGAGCTTACCATCGGGAAGGGCGTGACCGCCATCGGCGAATATGCTTGCGATCAGAATAAGATGCTCAAAAAGGTGACCATTGACGGCAGCGTGAAGAAAATCGGCAAGGGCGCCTTTCACGAATGTGTGACCCTGAGCAATCTGACCCTGGGCACCGGCATCAAGGAAATCCAGGAGGATGGTTTCAGAAAGTGCTCCAGCCTGCGGAGGCTGATGTTCCCGGAAGGCCTGCAGACCATCGGGAAGAATGCGTTCGAATACTGCACCGGTCTCACCGGCGATCTGACCCTCCCGACATCGCTTCAGACGATGGGCGATTATGCCTTCCAGTACTGCAGCGGGCTTACCGGAACCCTGACCATGAACTGCAGCAAGCTGACCGCGATTCCTTACAAAGCGTTTGATGAGACCAAATTCGAGAAGGTGATTCTTCCGCCTGCGCTGCAGTCCATTGATGACGAAGCATTCTGCGATATTACGGCCGATCATGTGGTGTTTCCCGCCACCCTCACACGGGTTGATGCCGGGGCGTTCCGGAATGCGCCGTATCTGGAGAAGGTCTATTTCCGCGGGGATGCGCCCGAGACGGGCAGCACCGGAATTGCCGCCAATGCCTCTTCCAGCAAGACCCTCGGCGACCCCGCGAAGGTGACGCTCTACTATATCTCCGGCAAGGAGGGATGGTCCAATCCCATGTGGGGCTATAACACCGCGGCCTGCGCGGAGAGTGATATCCCGGATGACGGCGGCGATGTGCCGGCTGTCGTGCCGGTGACCGGCGTCACGTTTTCTGCCAAAACCCTTTCTCTGGCGGTGGGCGCCACCGGACAGCTGTCCTGGACGATATCTCCCACCAACGCGACGGATCCGAGCGTCTCCTTTGTCAGCGACAAGCCTGCTGTCGCCATGGTGGACACCGCTGGAAAGGTGACGGGTGTCACACCCGGCCAGGCGGTCATCACTGTCACCACGACGGACGGCGGCAAGACCGACACCTGTGAGGTGACGGTAACGGACAGCACTGTGGTGGTCGAAAGCGTCACGTTGACGCCGTCCACGCTTCCTCTGAAGGTCGGAGAGACCGGGAGGATTACGGCCGCTGTGACGCCTGCCGCGGCGGTGACGACCTACTCCTTTGTCAGCGACACGCCGGCAGTGGCGACGGTGAGCGGCAGCGATGCGGCAGCCGTTGTGACGGCAGTCAAGGCCGGCACGGCCATCATCACGGTGACGACGGCCAACAACAAGACCGCCACCTGCGCGGTGACTGTGACAGACAACGACACGCCGGAACCCGGTCCCGAGCCGATTCCGCCCAAGGCGCACTACACGGTCGAATTCTATTCTGACGTGACGGGCACTACCGAACGGCTTCAGAGCGTCTCAGTGGTCGCCGGCGACGCGGTGGATTTCCCGGATGCTCCGGAAGTAGCGGGCTTCCGCTTTGCGGGCTGGTGTGTTGACAGCACGGAGGGGCGCATGTGGGATGAGACGGCTCCGGTCTTTGCCGATATGGATCTCCACGCCCGCTATCTGAAGGACGACGAGACGGATGACAGACATTCCGGACTGGATCCCGATCTGGCCTTTGAGGAGGAGTCGGATCTCTATGTGGTCAAGGGGCAGAAGTTCAATTTCCCGGACGACTACATCTGGACATCCGCCGACAAGACCATCGTGAAGATCGCGAACAAATATAAGGCCACGGCGCAGAAGGCCGGCAAGACCACTGTCACGGGCACAAAGACTGCTGAGAGCGGCGATCCGGTCACCCTGACCTATGTGGTCTATGTCACGGCGCCGAAGCTGGTGGTAAAGGAACCCACGGCACAGGAGGGCAAGACCGTCATGCAGCTTGTGGAGGGCAACCCCGGAGCGCTGAAGCTCACCGGGATGAGCGTCACGAAGCATGACGAAGTCACGGATAAGGATATCATTGAAGACGCGACGGATGAGTATGACATCACCTGGATCAGCTCCAATGTGGAGGTGGCGCGGGTGGACGAGGGCATGGTCTATGCCGTCTCCAAGGGAACCAGCAAGGTGACCGCCTACTTAAACGGCAAGGCATACACCGTGACGGTCAAGGTGACGGACATCTACGGGATCTCGGAGTATGAGTCGGCCATCACGCTTACCCCGCTTCAGACAGTGACCGTCAAATACAAGAAGGATAAAACCTTCAAGCTGAATGCCAAAACCGTGTGGAGCTCCTCCGCAGGCATGAAGACGGTGACAAACAAGCAGGGCAAGGTGGTGAGCTATGACGATCCTGTGGTGCGCGTGACCCCTGCCGGAAAGCTCACAGCCATCGGTGTGGGTTCGTCGGTACTGACGGCGACGGACGTCAACAATAATAAGAAGTCCTTCAAGGTCACGGTGAAGAACATCGAGGCCAAGACCATCCATATCAACAAGGGCAAGTCGAAGAACATCAAATTCTATGGGATGAAGTTTACCGGCCAGACGGCTGCGGTGGGACAGATTGCCGCGGAGTATCAGAGCATCATCGGCTTTGCGGGAACCGGCGCCAAGCTGGCGACCATCAGGGCGCTTGCCCCGGGTAAGGCCAAGGTTGTCTATGTCTATGATCCTTACGGAACGGGCGGCTTTATCTATAACGTCAATGTATATGTGGAGGAGCCGGAGCTTACCGTGGGCACGGAGCTGAAACTCAAAAGGGGCTCCAGCTACACGTTGGATCTGAAGAAAGGCAAGAACTTTGTCCTGGAGCTGCCCAAGGTCTATCAGTCGGTGGTCTTTACCAGCAATAAGAATGCCGTCGCTTTCGTCGATGAAATGGGCGTCATTCAGGGACGTGCCAAGGGCAAGGCGACCCTCACCGGCAAGGTGAACGGCACGAAGATCACCATTGCGGTCACTGTGGCGGAGTGAAGCATAACTATTCACAGAACCCCACCCACCTTCGCACACGGTAGCTTCGCGACCTTTCCCGCACTACGTGCTAAGTCTGCTCATGTGGGTGGGGTTCCTACTCTGTACGCTATTGCACTAAGCTCGTACCTCGCTAAGTGCAATATGTGTGCTTCGCAGGTACGGTCCAGGAATTAGCCAGTGCATGCGAGCTAGCTCGCGCGCTGGCTAATTCTTGGATCGACTGTGAATAGTAACTTTGAATAATCAGGTTGACATTAGCCATGGGATGACATAAAATAATCAGGCGCGACTTTTTGCCGCGTGTTTGCGTACGCCTCCGGGTGACTGCCCGGTTACACCGCGGGACGTACGGGCCGGAGCGTCAGGTGAAGGGCGGCTTCGTGCAAAGAACCATTCGTTACCGGCGCATGATGCGTCAAGGCTTTGTTTGGAGGTTATTCATGAAGACAACAATACCCACCGCGGAAGCTGTCGCGGACAAGAAGTGGTATGTGGTCGATGCGGAGGGACAGACACTCGGTCGTCTTGCGACAGAGGTTGCCAATGTCCTGCGCGGAAAGCACAAACCCAATTTCACGCCCTTTCTTGATATGGGCGATTATGTCATCGTCGTCAACGCGGCGAAGATCAAGGTGACGGGCAAAAAGCTCGATCAGAAGACCTATTTCCATCACTCTGACTATGTGGGCGGCGTGAAAGAGACCACCCTCAGAAAGATGCTCGCAGAGCATCCGGAGCGCGTTGTGGAGCACGCAATCAAAGGCATGCTTCCCAAGGGCGCACTCGGCAGTGCGATGTACCGCAAGCTTCATGTCTATGCCGGCCCTGAGCATGAGCAGGCTGCGCAGAAGCCTGAAGAGCTGAAGATCTGATAGGAGAATTGGAGGAAATTATGGCTAAAGCAACACAGCATTATTACGGCACAGGCAGACGCAAGTCTTCTGTAGCGCGCGTATTCCTTGTGGCCGGCAAGGGCAACATCACCGTCAACAAGCGCGACATTGATGATTATTTCGGTCTTGAGACTTTAAAGACCATCGTCCGTCAGCCTCTTGTCGCGACCAACACAGCGGACAAGTTTGATATCGTCTGCACCGTCAAGGGCGGCGGCACCACCGGTCAGGCCGGCGCGATCCGCCACGGCATCGCACGTGCGCTCCTTGAGGCGGACAGTGATGAGTACCGTGCAACCCTGAAGAAAGCGGGCTATCTCACCAGAGATCCCCGTATGAAGGAAAGAAAGAAGTACGGCTTGAAGAAGGCTCGCCGCGCTCCGCAGTTCTCGAAGCGTTAATCGAGACCAAGAGAGATGCGAAAAACCCTGGAAATACGCCATTTCCGGGGTTTTTTCATGCCAAAATCCTTTTGATTTGTTTTCGCAAAATCTGACGAAATCTGATCGGAAAATAGTAGTTAATACTGAGGGAACCGCCCTTTTTTGGGCCTCAGTAGTTAAATTTTGAGGAAATTTTTTAAAATGAGAGAGCGTAAGAAGTCCGTTTGAAATAGGAATGTATAAAACGATCAGACTGATCATATGCTTAAGGCATATACGTCCTAAGTTTTCGATGAGAGAGCGTTTTCTGTTGAAATTGTCAGGAGGCAATGGTATTATGACCTCGAACTTAGGGCAAATACGTCCAAAGTAAGAGATGAAAAGAATGATTAAGCGAGATCGTTATCTGAATCGGTTGATTCACAACATGTGGAACGGTGAAATAAAAGTCATTACAGGGATCCGCAGATGCGGAAAATCGGTCCTGCTGTTTGACC
>JAIKYU010000094.1 GCA_024682835.1 Lachnospiraceae bacterium
AACGATTGGGGACGGTTCTGGGCGTCCCAGAACCGTCCCCAATCGTTCCCATTTCGGCCCTTTCAGACACCATTTTTCCGCATTCAGGACACTTAACTAATGCCATAGCCCCATTCACCCTCCAAAACGTTCCTCATAACCGCTGATATTCTGCATATATCTGACTCAGAACATGTACTTCGCACCTACTCTGGTCAGGATCTGCTCATATGCTTCTTTCATCCTCTTTGCCGCATCCTCTGGCTCAACGCATCCGCACGCGCCACCGAACACCGGGATCACTATTGTATTAACATCATGTTCCAGTGCGCAGATCAGTGTAGAACGCATACAGTAATATACGATCATATCATCTTTGATAATCGATGGGTACTGCATAGTCGGTGTATGTATCAGTCCGACACCCAGGTTGTCTGTTTCTATGTAGAAGCTTGTTCCAACTCCCTGCTCGCCATAGAAATGATCTTGTATATACTTCTGAACCTTCTTCTGGAAATCCCACCCCAGGATATCCGACAATGCAGCATCAAAACCACCGGTCATCATTCCAAATGCGTTCGCAGGGCTTACCAGACAATCAATCTCAGAGTGTTCTGCATAGAATCTGCGTATATCTGCATGATGGATCGACACATTATCATAGTCAGCAAAAGCATCTGTGAATACCTGGCAGGAATACACATCTCTGTCGACTATGTAGATATTCATATCCTTAATTTCTTTCATTTCTTTTCTCCGTAAGCCTTCACAGCCATCTTTAATTTCTCCACAATCTTCTCCCTCAGCCGCTCCGGCCGGAGTACCATCACGTCCGGTGCATAGTTCAGCGCAAACTGTTCCACCGCCCGCTCATTCGTCGTCGTTGTTACCGTCACTCCAGTCTCGTCTTTGTCCGAGAATCTCACGCCCGTCCCGAAGAGGTCGATCACATCGCTGATCATCGGAAGCACCACCCGGAAAGTAACCTGCACATCCTCGCTGGAATACATATACGGGTGCTTCTTCATGTAATCCGACAGATTCAACCGTGACTTATTCGCCCATTTCAACTTCTCAAAGGGTTTCCATGGTTCATCCGTGATCTCGATATCTCTGATCCGATCCACCCTGTAATTGGAAATGTCATCGTACTTGTCGTAATTACAGATCAGATAGTACTTACCTTCCCGCGCCGCCATCTGATACGGAGAGATCAGATATATGCGCTCGCTCCCGTCCTCACACTTCTTCACATGCATTTTCTTATCCGTACCATACTCCAGATATTTGAAACGGATCTTCCTCTTTGTCCGGATAGCCTCATCAATTTGATCGATATTGTAGAAAAGTGCCTTGTTATCTGACTTATCCTCCGGAAGTGTGGAAATGTACTTCAAACGTGAACGGAAATACTCGCTGGACAAGTCCTCGATCTTCTCCACAAGTTCTTTGCATTGGCTGTAAGGGATATGCCTGGAAAAAAGCAGGCCATCGATCAGCAGACGAAGCTCACTGTCCGTGAACTTGCGTACAAGATAGAAATCCGACCAGATGGAGTTCTCCTCCATTACCTTTTCACCGGTCTTTGGATCAAGTACCGGCTTTCCGGTTTTATCTTTCACCGGGACCATTCGGATGCTTTCGCTATACTCAATCCCATATCCGCAATCCATAAGGTTCATGATATTCCTGCGAATGCTCTTCCGGTCCGCCTTCATGTCGTACTCATTCGCGAGGATATCGATGATATCTTTCTGGCTGAGACGATGATCTTCGTCCGTGTACCTCTGGAGGATATCCAGGATATTCATGATCAGTAGCTTCTTCGGCTGTTTTTCATACATTTTCGTACCCCTCATCCAAAAAGCATCGGTAATGCCTGCTATGATCATACTTCACGGTCGGGTATTCGGTAAGTCCAAACTTCTCCATGATCTCAGGAATCAGATCCATTGCAATGTTCGGATTCATGTAAATGACCGGTTTCCCCTTGCCGGTGTACTCAACCCTTCCGCGCGGATAATGATCAAATCTCTTGCTACACCCTTTCGGTTTTATATGATCCCATAACTTTTCATGGTTATAGGTTTTACCGGATTTTGCCACCCCATAGGCAAAGTCCTCAGAAAATGGAAACGCAAGAAGTTCGTTCCCGACAAGCCAAAATACACCACGCGCCATAATCATTTCTCCCATTCGAAAACGTTCATAAACAGTAGATTCTAAGGTGGATTCCTGGTACAAGATAACAGGTGATAAGCGCATTTTTTTTGACTCATCATCATTTTATCATTATGCAACAGGGATTACAATCGCTCTTCCCCTCTCTCCCTTTTTTACCACCTCTTTATCCAACCCGTCCGCAGGAGCTGTCGTTATACCCTTTCAGTCCGCGGCGAAGCGCATCCGCCGCTCTGTCCCGAAGCGCCTTCGGTTCCAGGATAGTAGTATCCATTGCATTCCGGAGCGCATATTCCAGCGCTCTGTCATCACTTGTTCTCACCACCACCTGAATCCACTCGTCTTGCATTCGTCCAAACTTAAGGGAGTTCTCTCCAAAGCTGTCCACGAAGGAAGGAATCATTTTCTCATGCGCACGGAACACCACTATTCTTTCTGCCCCGAGGTGATTCACACGATTCCAGTACTTCCTGACACCGGAGGTTTTGATGGGGCTCATTTCCGTAATGTAGTCGATCTGATAGGTCTCCTCTTTGCCTGACGCATTTTCACAATACAGAAGGTACTTCCCTCCACATATCTCCGTATCTATCGGAATCACCACATGCTCACTGAAGGATGCCTGAACACCTGCAGATCCGATCCGGTAACCCTTATATAAGAAACGGACCATCTTATGATTTGCGATAGCTTCCCGAATGATCTCAAGAGAATAAAAGAGCTGATTCTTCATAGAGTCGTTCTTCCGAGGCCTCCGCATCCCGGAAGCCTTCCGGAAATGAACGCTGGTCAGTCCTTCCAGCTTCTCGATCAGCTGTTCTTTCTGCTGCTCTGCAATATAGTCTGCACCCAGAACACTATCGATCAGGAACTGGATCTCGCAGTCCATGATATCCCTCTGAAGGTAGAATCCCGTGCAGACCGACTGCTCTTCCATCTCTCCCGAATCCCGACAGTAAACCATTCGCGTCCGTTCACTGCACTGAATGTCGATCCCCATATCCATAAGATCCAGGATGTTCCGCTTGATACTCTTCCGGTCTACCACCATATCATAATCCTTCTTCAGGATCTCCTCGATCTGCTTCTGGCTGAGGCAGTGCTCCGCATCCGTATATCTCCGGAGAATTTCTAAAATGTTAAGCGCCATCATTTTCTTCGACTGCTTTGTATACATATGCTCATCCTCCTCATCGTCTTTTCTGCTTTTCTGATTCTGATTATATACGGATTAATGTGACAAATTTGTCCGGTATAGCAATTTTTGATATACTCAGTTCAAAACTATACGAAAGCTTTTGAACATATCGTTATCGCGTATTTTAGCCATATATCTTTTCCTCTCTCTGTATTTCTTTCTTCACCCCAATTCCACTTCGCGCAATTTCTTAACCGCAGAATCCAAACTTGATCACCGTGTTCTTATCCTCAACCTCCGGGACTTCAATATCATCCCCGCACAGTGTAGCCACATCATCTCGCGAAATCTGCTCAATATCCATGGAAAGCAGCCGGCTGGACTGTGCCATCCGCGCCTTTTCGATCACATTTCTCACATAACGCCCGTTTCCGAAATCTGACTGTTCCATCGCGATCTCAAAGTTCTGCCGCAGCTTATCGTACGCATCCTCGGTAAAGCGCATACCGCATTTGTCTGCAAGAAGGGTGGCGATGTCACAAAGCTCGTCCGCATTGTAATCCTTGAAGGGCACATGAAAAGCGATTCTGGATCTGAGTCCGGGATTCTTCTGCAGAAAGCCTTCCATCTTATCCGGATAACCGGCAAAGATCACTATTACATCCTCTCGATGATTCTCCATCTCCTGGACGATAGTATTGATCGCTTCGTCTCCATACAACCCATCCCTGTCATCCACCAGGGAATAGGCTTCGTCGATAAAGAGAACTCCCCCTTTAGCCTCAGCGAACTTCCTTTTCACTGTAGGTGCAGTCCATCCGACAAATCTACCGACCAGATCACTACGCCCAACCTCAACAAGCTTTCCTGTGGAAAGGATCCCGTTGTCCTTCATGATCCTCGAGAAGAGTCTTGCCACGGTGGTTTTCGCCGTTCCGGGATTTCCGGTAAATACCATGTGCATGGACGGTGTATTCTGCATCATACCTTTTTCCCTGAAAATCTTCCGTGCCTTGTAAAAATCCAACGCCTGACGGATCACCGACTTTGCTTCTGCAATTCCGATCATATGTTCCAGATCATCATATGCAGATCCCTTCGGAGTCTCTTCCACTTCCCTCTTTTTCACTGAATGAATCCCCTGATACTGCGGATACACGGACCGCTTCAGTTTTTTGCCGAACCATTCCTCGAAATCCTGATTCAGATCACGAAGCAGGTATTCCTCATCATCCCTGATCATCCCCAGAAGCTGTTTATCCGAACGCACATGATTCTTCCGGGCTTTCTTCGCCAGGATCTGCTTAGCTTCCGATCCAAAAACAAAATCCTCTTTCAGTTCAACGATACTGATATCTCCGAGGTATTCAAAGAAGATATCTTTCAGCTTGGTGCACTCTTTCGGAAGGCAGAGGATCGTAAGAACCTGATTCCTGTTCTTTTTCATTTCAACGCAAATTCGTTCAATCAGATTTCTCGAGGAACTTGCCCTGTCATTTTCTTCTTCCGCACTACCGTAATAATCGACCACAATAGTACTACCGGAACAATTTTCATAACAACCATCTATGGGGTCTTTGCCAAAGCGAAATCCGCCATCCTCTACCTGAACAGTAGTTACCCTGCGGCTTTCAAGCCTGCCGTTTTCATGGAGCGCCTGAATCAACACTTTTATCGTATTATCAGCTGTTTCTTTGTCATCCGTCTCGATCATATAATGGATCGGATGACCGGGAACCCGTTTATTCTTTTTCCCCAGATAGATACGGTCTAACTCATCTGTCAGGGAGTTTCTGATACACAACTCCTCTGCAGCCCGATAGATGGAGGTCTTATCACTTGTTTCAATGATCTCTTCGTTGCGATCATCTGACCGCATTCGCCGGCGGATCCGTTCAAGTCCGAGATTTTCATAGACGCCATTTCGACGACGGACAAAACTATACATTTCAGCTGTGTCCAGCATGTCGTCTAATACAGAAAAGACAACCTCTTCATACTCGATATTATCCAATTCCAGCCCTATCGTTGACAGGAATCGATCCAGCTTCAATTTAAATCGGTCAAATGTTTCGACAACGGCTCCAATTTCAAACCGATTATCCTCAATCTTAGAAAGAAAGAAGAAGTCTTTTCCGCTTATAAACTGTTTCTTTGTCGCGTCCTGCAGTTCTCTTTCATCCTTCCTGTCAAGGATTTCGAACTTTTGTAAGGTCTCTTTATTCTTAGGATCTCCCCAGCAACGAATATACAACATACCGATGTCCTCCTTATGCTCCGCTTGTTATCTGATTATAGGATATACGGAAGGATGTGGAATAATTATCCCATCTCCGGCGAATCATTCTATCGCTATTACATGTGGTCGCATAGTACAAATTTGTCTCACAAAAAAGAGGGTTCACGGAAAACCCTCTTCACTACTTTGAATG
>JAIKYU010000047.1 GCA_024682835.1 Lachnospiraceae bacterium
TGTCGGTCGCGATGACCGTCTGCTGCGATTGCGGATTGTCTGATGCGGGGTTCGCCTGCTGTGATTGTGAGGTGCCATCGCCCTGCAGCTTTACACCGCAGCCGGTGCAGAATTTGGCGTCGTCGGAGTTTTCGGCTCCGCAGTTCCAACAAAACATAGTGGTTTCCTCCTGTTTGAAATATACAATAGTGTAGGCATGTTATCGGGGTATGGAGTCCGTATATTTGGTACAATTGAATTGACAGGAAACAACCACGCCCCAGTAGATGTTTTATGCCGAATTCGATTATATCACATGATCAGGAATTATGAGCATCACTCCCGTGAGAAGTTCATCATTAAGCACCTATCAAGCCCCGGCAACTCATTTAAATGATACCGTGCAGCACGGTCATGAACGCAAGCATGATCAGATTGAGCAGGGTGAACCGCAGGAAATAGGATGCCTTATGATCCGGGTAGGAATCGGCGAAAAACTTGAAGGATATGAGGCTGGCCATCGATGCGATCATGGTTCCGAGGCCGCCGATGTTGACGCCCAGCAGCAGTTCATGGTAGTCCGCCGCAAAATCGGACAGAAGAAGTGCCGCCGGCACGTTGCTGATGACCTGGCTGGAAAGAACCGCCACGGGAAACTCCCTCCCCTGTATCGTTTCCTGCAGCACATTCCGCACAGCGGGGATTCTTGCCATATTTCCCGTAAAGATAAAAAAACCGATAAAGGTAAGTAGCAGCGTGTAGTCCGCCCGCTTCAGGATCTTAAAGTCCATGCCGAAGACGATGACAAGCGTACAGCCTGCCGTCACCCACCAGGGAAGAATGCGCAGTACGGTAAGCATCGCCAGAAGGAAAAGAGCAAGATACACACCGATCTGCACACGGGAACCGAAATGCCTGACCGTCCCCGAATTCCCGCCAAGCTTCGCCTCTTCTTTCCCGCCCGGAAACAGCAGAACGACAGCCAGAAGCACCAGCGCGGTAAACAGCGTATAAGGAAGCATCCACAGGACAAAAACGAAAAGATCGGCCTCCATCAGTCCAAACAGGTACAGATTCTGCGGATTTCCGATCGGTGTCAGCATACTCCCCAGATTCGCCGCGATCGTCAGGAGGACAACCAGCCATGATGCCGCGCCGTCCTTTCCGCATCCGTGAAACAGGGTGATGGAAAGCGGCACAAAGGTCAGCAGCGCCACGTCATTCGTCACCAGCATGCTCCCGAAGAAGCAGAGGAAAATCAAAGCGGCTGAAAGCTGTCGGATATTCGACACCCGGCCGGTCACTGCCGTACCGATTTTTTCAAATACCGCGTTTTCCTTCAGCCCCTGGATCACCACCATGAGCGACCACAGGATCCCCAGCGAGCGCCAGTCAATGTATCCGGTATATGCGGCATCGGGATGGATAAAAAAAGCCGAGAGGATGGCCAATACCCACGCGATCACAAAAACGGGATCCGTTTTCCTTCTGTTTTTCTGCTTCCGTCCTTCGGCCTCTGCGGCTTGATGATTGTTGCGATTCATAATGCCTTTCTCATACGGGCTGCATCGTCATCAAATTGCAAACACAAGTATACATCACAGGCCCAAGATGATACAATAGGGGAAACCATCAGCGATTCACCACCGTTGAAACAGGAGGAAAACCATGTTTTGTATCAGATGCGGAAAGCAGCTGCCGGATGAACCGAATTTCTGCCCGTTCTGCGGCACAGACCTGCGGCCGACGCTTCAGGTCATGAAGGAGGTGCGGGCTTCCCGGACACAACAGAAGGTCGTACAGATCGCGGAAGACATCGAAACCGTCAATCTGGGCGTACGGAAGCGTATTGACAACACCGGCGCTGCGATCGGCGCGGAGATCGATCAGGCACTGAGTCAGGCGGAGCAGTCTGTCAATGCCGGTGTCCAAACGGCCGAGCAGTCCGTGGTGAACACCGTAAATGATGTGACGAACGGCGTCAAATCCGCCGTGACGGACGCAGTGGAATCCCTGAAGGATCCCTTCGGCAATAAAAACGGCTCATCCGATGCATCCTGACGGTCAGGACAAACAGATCCGGGACGGCAGAGCGACAAGACGCCGCCGGGTGCTCCGTACGGCCGCGGAAATTCTGCTGCTGGGCGGAGCCTATTTCCTGTTTCTGTCGATCACCCATCTGGGCATTCCCTGTCCGATCCGTGCCATCACGGGCTACTATTGCCCCGGCTGCGGCATCAGCCACCTGTTTCTTGCCCTGATGCATCTGGATTTTGCCGGTGCCCGTTCCGCCAATCCGTTTGTCTTCTATCTGCTGCCGTTCGGAATCCTCTACGCCGTCTATCGCTCACACGTATATATCCGTGACAACCGTCAGGATTTTTCCGTGCCGGAAACGGTGATTTTTGCAGCGGTACTGGCAGGGGCCATCATCTTTGCCGTCGTTCGGAATATGACCTGAGCCCGCTGGTGGTGGTCGAACCACATGAATAATCCTATCGTATCGGTTGACAAATCTATTGGCAGGAATCACTGCTTTGATTTATGGCGCTGTTTCTGATATAATGAAAAGTCAGGATTCCAGAGTCATGCGGTATTTCGCGCATGCAGAGATTTTTGAAACTGACCTGATTTTTTGAGGATTTATCCGTGAATAATACCTACCAGACCATCCAATGTCCTAAGTGCGGAACCAGACTGATGATCTCTCCGCAATATGCTTATGTGAAATGCGGTCGCTGCGGGGGAATCATCGCAACCGGGCCGGCTGCGCAGCACGCGCCCGCCGCCGGAGCACCCTCCCGTCAGCCAGCCAATCAGCAGCAGGCGGTCAATCAGCAACAGGCAGTCCATCGGCAGCAGGCAGTCCATCGGCAGCAGGCAGTTCATCAGCAGCAGGCAGTCCATCAGCAGCAGGCGGTCAATCAGCAACAGGCAGCACCGCAGACACAGGCAGAACTGGTTTACAACCGGATCTATCAGCGGGAGCTGGAAAAGGCCAGACGGGCCGAAGCAATCAAACGGAGCATCTGGATGAAGCTTTTGATCGCAGCTGCTGTACTCGCGCTGTTTTCGGTGGGCGGTTATTTCCTCGCCACCCGCCTTCTCCCGCTTCAAAAAGCGGCGACCGAAGCCGAGGCGGACGGGACGGACGAAACCGTTCAGGAATCCGCGGACAATTCATCGCAGGAAACGGCAGTAACGGTTGCGGAAGATGAGGACAGACAGTCGGATGAGGAGACGGCAGCGGAGGAAGCGGCCGAAGAGTCAGGACAAACGGAGGATTCGGATCATCACGTGACGGTCACACCGGGACAGGAGCTGCCCGGGTCGGCAAAGGACATTGCCGGCCGGCTGGCCGCACTGGCAGTGGAAAATGCGGATGCGGCAGAGCTTACGAAAACCGGTGAAGCAGATCATACAAAGAATTCGACAAATGTCTCAAAATCGGGCAGCAAGGAAGAAAAAGGGGGATCCGGCGGGAGCGGAAGTGACACCCAGAGTGCGTCCTCATTGCAAAACAACAACGCACAGACGGAAAAACAGGACAGCCAGGGTCAGTCCGGATCAAATTCGGGACAAAACGGTTCTTCCGGTACCAACAACTCACAGGGTACGGGAGGCAACTCCAAGTCAGGAAGCGGAAGCAGCGCGAAATCCGGGACAGGAAGCAGCTCAAAGTCGGGAACCGGAGGCGGCACCAAGCCGGGCACGGGAAGTAGCAACAAATCGGGCACGGGAAGCAGCGCGAAGGCCGGCACAGGAAGCAGCGCGCAGTCCGGCACAGGAAGCAGCGCGCAGTCCGGCACAGGGAGCAGCACGCAGTCCGGCACGGGGAGCAGCACGCAGTCCGGCACGGGGAGCAGCACCAAACCGGATGACAGTGAAACCATCGTCCTTCCGGACACACCGGATCCGGCAAATGAACCGGAGCCCTGGGATGACCCCAATGATTCCGGATCAGGCAATGCAGGTGGATCGGAAGACATCGGAGACGGCGGGGGACAGGGATCGGAAGAGACGGCGACCGCTTCGATCCGGCCGGAGGTCAAGGCCGTGATTGACGAGTACGTGGAGGCGCAGCGGGAATGCGCGGAGAAATACGATTCGGCTTCAACGTCGGACAAGCTCAGAATTTACACCCGGGTGGTTGAAGCCTTCAATAAGTTCAGAAAACTCGGAAGGGACGACAGCCTTACCCCGGAGGAAAGACAGTATTACAGTGATGCCGAGGCGGAGGTCAGCAAGCTCTTCGAGTAGAAGCGTCACTCCATTTTTCTTGCATACAGAGCCCGGTATTCCCCGGGGGACATGCCCTTTGCTTCCTTAAAGACGCGGTTAAAGGTCGGTATGCTCTGAAAACCGGAAAGCATGGCAATTTCCGTCAGAGACATGCCGCTCTCCGGAAACAGGGAAATCGCTTTTTCCAGCCGGATCATATTCAGCCATTTGCTGTAATTCTGACCGGTGACATGCTTGAAAACCCTGGAGAAGTGCTCCGGTGTGATTCCGGCCATGACGGCCATGGTGTTTTGAGACAGATCGTCGTCTGTCAGATGCGTCTTGATATAGTCCGCGACCTCCATCATTCGGCGAAGCGTGCCGGATGTACCGGCGCCCGTCACCCTTTCAATGCTCTGCATGTCCGGTGTGAGCACATCCCGGTGTTCATCCAGTGTGATCATAAACTGCATCAGCAAAACGGCACATTTCGCTTCCCGGTTCCGTTCTCCCGAGAAATAGATATCCCGCATTTTCAGAACCGTTTCCTTCAGCTGCGCGACCAACTCCGGATGCGCGTAGATGCACAGAACATGAAGATCGTGATAATAATGCATAATCCGCTGGAAGTCAAAGAGGGAAGCGGCAAAGGCATTGCTGAACTGGATGATCAGCGCGTCCTTTCTGTCAGCGTCCAGAATCGCGTGCATCTCCATCGGCCATGCCAGCACAAAATCGCCTTCCACGAGATGGTAGATCTTCTGGCCTACCTGATAATCATTTTTTTCGCCGGGCCCCACCAGAATGATCTCGCCGTAGGAATGCCAGTGGGAAGGATAGGAACGCCCTTCGATTCCGGTCGCGAGATTGATGGCGCTTTCCCGGTGAAAGTCAAAGTTTTCGTAACTGCTCAGATCCATACCATAAACACCAGCATCTCAAAGAAACCCTTCAAAATCAGGAAGCATCATAGCAGATCGGGGCGAATAATGCAACCGGTGAGGTCGAATCCGGTTTTCAAACCCACGCATTTATGGTATCATATACTGTATGGGCAATTCGCGGGAGACAAATCCAAAAGAGCAGCCATCCGGAAAGGGAATTCTGGTGATCCGGATCCTCTTCTTTTTTGTGCTGCTTTTGTCACTGGCAGGACTTCTGTATTTCAGCGGAATCGATCATTCGGATCCCCTGGAGTTTTCTAATCCGCAGTTCATCAGGGAATGGACCGTTACCGCTCCGGATGGCAGCGTGTTTCAGGCGGGGAGCTCCTACAGGAACGATCGGAAAACCGCCGGCGAATTCACGATGGTGTCGACGCTTCCTGAAATCGTTTCGGATGATTTCTGGTTTTGCTTTATCAACGGCGGGGATGTGGCCGTATACGTTGGCGGGCAGCTGCGCGGGGACTTTATCGGAACCAGGGATGTAGTGATTCCCGGCGGCTGTGTGAAGCGATTTTATATGCGTGTCCCGCTTGACGAAAGCGATTCCGGCGCGGAGATCAGAATTGTCCGCAACAGCGGCTCCAGATCCGGATTTGTTTATCAGAACACCTTTGTCGCGGACAGCAGTGCCTTTTTCAATTTTATGATATCGCGCTACGGGCTTTCCGCTCTGCTCGAAATCATCCTGCTGGTCTTTGCCGCCGTAATCGTGATCATCAGTGTGGTCATGATGCTCCTGTACAGAAGACGGATCGAGATGCTGTACGGAGCCATGTCCATTCTCGTCATCGCGGGATGGCTCATTACGAATTCGTACCTGTATCCGTTTCTGTTCGGGCATTATCACGTCGATGGCGTGATGAACTACATGCTCTGCCTTATGATGCCCTTTTCCCTGGTTTTTTATCTCGATGCCCTTCAGCACGGCAGATATCGAAACATCATGAAACTGATTCTGTACGGGGCCGCCGCCAATCTGCTCGTGTGGCCTCTTCTCCACGTGAGCGGCATCTTTTCGCTTCCCCAAGCACTGCTTATCATCGACGCCTTTCTGGGAATCGATCTGTTGACGGTGGCGGTGATTCTGATCCTGGATTTTATCCGGGGCGGGATGAAAGAGTACAAGTACACCGCAATCGGATTGTCCGGATTCATGGTGTGCGGCCTGGGCGAAATCGTGGTGCTCAATTTCCTCCCCATCATCAACGGGGACATTCTGATGCTTTTCGGCCTCGCATTTATGCTCTCCCTGACGGTGACCCAGCAGATCGTCGATCTGAGAAAGGTTCGCGAGGAGGGCATAAGGGCAGTCGATCTCTCCGAAGCCAAGACGAGGTTCCTGGCCAGCATGTCGCATGAGATCCGGACCCCCATCAATGCGATTCTTGGTATGAATGAAATGATTCTCCGGGAAAACAAAGATCCGGTGATCGACGAGTACGCAGGCAGTGTAAAGAGCTCCGGACAGATGCTCCTCATGCTGGTCAATGACGTGCTGGATTTTTCCAAGATTGAATCGGGCAAGATGGAAATCAATGAGGCGGAGTTTACGTTTGCCTCGCTTCTTCACAGCATCATGCCGATGCTTCAGGAAAGAGCCGATGAAAAGAATCTGAAACTGCGGATGATCCTTCTGAATGAGGTTCCGAACGGAATGATTTCCGACGAGTTCCGCATCAGGCAGGTGCTGATCAATCTGATCAACAACGCCATCAAGTACACGGACGCCGGATCCGTCGCCCTGATGCTTGGCGGGGATTATGCCGGAGAAGATATCTACCAGCTCAGAATGAATGTGAAGGATACGGGACGGGGGATCAGCGAGGAGGATCAGAAAAATCTTTTTGATGCCTTTACCCGCGCCGACATCAAAAAGAACAGAAGCATCGAGGGCACGGGACTCGGGCTGGCCATCGTAAAGAGCATTGTGGACTCCATGGGGGGCGACATTTCCGTCGTGAGCAAATACGGAGAGGGCTCTGAGTTTATCGTCTACCTTCCGGTCAGGGTGACGGACAGGACGCCGCTTAAAGAGGATTATGAGAAACAGGTGCAAAAGACCGTCGCCGATGATGCCGGCGGAGCTTACACCGCACCGGAAGCTGCTATCCTCGCGGTGGATGACAACAGCGCCAATCTCAAAATTGTCCGGTTGTTTCTCAAGCACGTCGGTATTGTTCCCGAGCTGTGCGACAGCGGATCCGCGGCTGTTGAGCTTTGCCGCTCCAGGCGCTTTGACCTGTTACTTCTGGATCATATGATGCCGGATCCGGATGGAATCCGGACGTTGGAAATCATACGGAACGACGCCTCCTCCCTGAACCGGGAGACGCCGGCCGTGGTCCTTACCGCCAATGCGCTGGCAGGGAGCGGAAAGACGTATGCGGACGCGGGCTTTGCCGATTATCTGACCAAACCGATCGATTCCGCCCTTCTGGAGAAGACGGTGATGAAGTATCTGCCGGCAGAGAAGATTCTGCCGGCGAGGAAAGGCGGCCCTGATCCGGAGAAGCCTCCTGTGAACACGGAGACGCCTGTGACAGAGGATTTTCCCGTTGATCCTCCCGCTTTCACGCAGGAAAGCGAAACCGCAGAGGAACCGTCCGGACCGGTGTCCTTCCGGGAGAGGATGGAGAGAATAGAGGGAATGGAATTCGAGACGGCCCTGCTGTATGCGGGAGGAGATGAGGGTCTGCTCAAGGAGATGGTGGTGATTATTTCCGCCGAGTGCGAAGAAAAGATTCAGAAAATGCGCGAGAATATGGCCGCTGAGGACTGGGATGAATACAGCCTCACGGCACATTCGATCAAGGGCGTCATGGCTTCCGTCGGGGTCATGGGTGTGAGTGAGAGAGCAAAAAAGCATGAATATGCAGCCACCGACCGAGATCTCGACTTTATCCGGTCGGATTGCGAGGACTTCTTCAAGGCCTATCATGACGCCTGTACGCTGATGACTGCGCCGTCGTCCTGAGAGGATGGCCGTACGCAAAGAAAACGGGTTCAATATGCATTCCGAAAGGAAAATGCTGACTTTGTGAGGTGCTGACGTGATACAGAAAAAGTTCCTATGCAGAGATTATGAAACAACCAGAAGAGCGGTCGATGAGATCGCAGGCATGGTGAAGACAACAGACCATCGGTCTGCGTTGGTCACTTTCTATGAAAAAGGTTTCCCGGCGCAGGAGATCGGAAGCCTGACCGGAAGCATGAAGGATGCCTGTCCGGGACTGCAGATCGCCGGGATCTCCCTGCCGATGATCGCGGAACTCATGCCGGAGGGGACGGGGATTCTCCTGAATCTGCTTCTTTCTGAGGAGACAGAGTTCGAAGTGGTCACTGTTCCGTGCCTGCCCGGAGAGGAGGAAAACGCCGCCGGTGTGCTGAAAAACCGGCTGGATGCCTATGATCATGTGAGGGCCGTGGAACTCTTCGGCAGCAATATGATCCTGAACACCACCAAATTCATGGAAAAGTCCATGGAGGGTCATGAGGATGCGGTTCTGTTCGGAACCTCCACATTAAGGAATGTCGCCCAGAAGGTTTCTGTGGCGGACAATGACAATCAGATTGATATCGAACAGGTTTCCGGGGATAAGATGGAAGACGAGTTCGCCGTCGGCGACAGAATCCTGTACGACGGCTTCGTGGCCGTCGTGTTTGCCGGGGAAAAACTCAGGATAAACGCAAAATATGCCCTCGGCTGGAGGCCGATCGGCAGAAAGCTTCCCTTTGAACTGGGCGACAATCCGGCCATGGGAGAGACCGTGGTGACCCGGATTTGCGATGCGCCGGCGACGGATATCTACAGAGAATACCTCGGCGTGCATCCGGATTCCTACTTTATCGGCAACATCTGTGAGTTTCCCTTTGTGGTGGAGCGGGAGGGAATCAATATGTGCATGGTTCCCCTCGATCACGGAAAGGACGGGGAACTGTATTTTATGATGACTCTGCGGCCCGGAGAGAATCTACGATTTACGTTTGCATCCCACGACGAGCTGCTTTATGCCAGTTGGGAATCGCTCGATGACATGGAGCGGTTTCGGCCGGAGGCGCTTTTCCTCACCCTCTGCGGAAACCGGCTGAGTTTCCTCAAAGAGGATGCCCATATGGAATGGGACGGCTTCGGCAAGGTGGCTCCCGATTACGTCCTCATGCACGGCGCGGGAGAGCTGTTTTATTATCAGGGCAGGGGCGGTATTCTAAACAGTGCGCATCTGGCCATCGGCATGAGAGAAACCGATGTGTTTCCGGACACAACGCCCTATGAGCATCCGACCATAGAGAGCCTCAGGCGCGGGCGGACATTGTCGCTATCGGACAGAATGTCCACGTTCCTTGCCAAGATCACCTCGGAGCTGATCGAGATGGCGGCGGAGGCACAGAACGCAAACAAAGCGAAATCGGTGTTCCTTTCCCATATGTCCCATGAGATCCGCACGCCCATCAATGCGATCCTCGGAATGGATGAAATGATTCTCAAGGAGAGCAGGGACAATGAAATCCTGGACTACGCGGACGGAATCCGTTCCGCCGGCAACAATCTGCTCGGCATCGTGAATGATATCCTTGATTTTTCCAAGATAGAGGCTGGGAAGATGTCCATCGTCCCTGTCGAATACGAATTGAAGTCTGTCATCCGGGATATGGCCAATGTCGTCCGGCTCAGGGCAGAGAATAAGGGCCTGGCTGTGAAGTTTGACGTGGATGGCGCGCTTCCGTCGGTGCTGCTCGGCGATGCGACCAGGATCCGTCAGGTCGTGACCAACATTCTGACCAATGCCGTCAAATACACGGAGGTGGGCACGGTCACCTTCATGATAAAGAAGATTTCAGACGGCGCAGCGGCGGATGAGGAGTCGCTTGGCAGGGCCTGCCCCGGGGAAAAGCTGCCCGACAAATCCGTCAGAATCCGGTTTGCGGTCAGGGATACCGGTATCGGCATCCGGCCGGAGGATATGAAACGTCTCTTTACAGAATATGAGCGGTTCGACGAGAAACGGAATCACGCCATTGAGGGCACGGGGCTCGGACTGAGTATCACCAGAGAGCTTCTGGATCTGATGGGCAGCCGGCTGATGGTCGAGAGCACCTATGGGCAGGGCTCTGAGTTCAGCTTTGAGATCATGCAGGGCGTGGTCAATGACGAACCGGTTGAAAACGCGCAGGAAAAATGGAAGAAAACACCGAACACGCAGAAACGATCCGCGTTTACGGCGGAGGATGCCCGGATCCTTGTGGTGGATGATACCGAGCTCAATCTGTTTGTTTTCAAGAATCTGATCAAGCATCTGAAAATCCGGATTGATACGGCGACATCAGGCGAGGAAGCGCTGAAGCTTGTCCGGGAAAATGCCTATGACGTGATCTTTCTGGATGAAAGAATGCCGGGGATGAGCGGCACGGAAACCTTAAAGAACATGGCCGCGCTGACGGACAACCGCTCCGACGGAGCGCCGGTCATATCGCTGACCTCCAACGCATCCAGGAACGCGAAGGAAGAATGCATCAGAGCCGGCTACAAGGATTATCTGTCCAAGCCGGTCATTCCGGATACGCTGGAGGATATGCTGTTTTTCTACATCCCGCCTGAAAAGATCCGGACGGTCACGTGATCCTGTGAATCACGGATCTGTCAGACGTCAAATTCCTCTTTCAGATCCATGATACCGCGGATCTCCGCGTGGCCGTTTTCGAGATAGAAGAGACCCATTTCCCAGCCATGTTCGTCATACATGGCCATGATCTGCGGCATTGCTTCCCGCACCTTTGCAATCAGCGTGTCATCCCTGACAATTTTGACCGTGCCGTCATAGCGCATAAAGCCGTCGGATGTGAGAGCAACCACCTCCACCTTCGGGTTGGCACTCAGCTGCTTCCAGACATTTTTGAAGGTGCCGCATCCGAAGTACAACTTGTCCTCCACGAGCATGTGAAATCCAAAGGGACGTCCTTTGGGCTGATCGCCGTCTGTTGTCAGAAAGAAAAAGGTCTTGGCCTGCTCCAGAACTTCATTTATCTTTGCCGCATTTGACATCATGAACCTCCTCTAAGAGACTGTGTGGGATCCGACGTCATTATTATATCGTTTGTATTCGGAGTTACGCAAGCAGGTTTTGAGGGTGCTTCCGCTTTGCGGCTCATTTTTGTGGGCACTCTGCACTCCGGATTCTGTGAGCGATTATTGTCACGTCTCGGACAGACACGTTGAACCCACTGGTGAGAAGGGTGAGAAGGGTTTAGAAGCTCTATTTATCGAGCTGTGTCATAAAATTATTTTTCGCATGTAAAATATATTTGACACCTTGTGACGTATACGTGCGCTTTGTGTGTTACAATATTGGATAAGGACGCGGAGCGCGATCAATGACGTGCGATCGGGGCAGAAAATGCACAGAAGCCCGAAACACCGCCGCTCGCGCGTGAAAAGACACGGTAAATAAATAACTAAAACTTCCCATACCATTAATGGGCTTCGCACCTTTGGGGTGTGGGAAGTTTTAGTCAGGATCATGTATCCTGAAGCAAAAGGCTCCACGTAAACACTGTACATTCATACAAAAAGGAGGAAAAAACATGATCTTTGTGGCGCTTGTTCAGTTTGCGGTAGTTATTCTTATTG
>JAIKYU010000011.1 GCA_024682835.1 Lachnospiraceae bacterium
ACCGTCAGTGTAGGAGGTGCGGCCGTCACCGTGAAGGGAAAGGGCAGCTACAGAGGGACGCTTACGGAGCATTTTTCCGTGTCCAAACGCGATCTCTCCGATTTGTTCCTCATCGTGTCCGACCGGATCGCATCACAAAAGGCGGATGACTATAAGAAAACATCCATCCTCTTTACGGATCACGACTATAAGGTCCAGAAGCTGATAAACGGAAGTGATTACGAAGTCCTGTGGACGGATCTTTCCACGAAGAAGCCGGCGGCCGGCTCCGTCATCGGCATCACCATTCGGGCCGTGGAGGGCTCCTGCTATACCGGAGAAATATATGACAGCTTCCGGATCATTGAAAACAGTCAGGATCTTTCAAAGGCAAAGGTTCAGATTCACGGCGGAAAGCTCTATTCCTATACCGGTACGGCCATTCTCCCGGGAAAGGACGACCTTACGGTCACACTCCGCGGCAAAGCACTGGATCGGGACAGCTACGAGATTCTCGGTGTTTTCAACAACACCGGAAAGGGAACCGGTACCATGATCCTGCGCGGAGCGAACGGCTCCTCTTTCGGGGGCGTCAAAAAAGCCACATTCAAGATCGGATCGGCGAAAGTGACGGAAGGCGATCTACACTTCTTTGATTGAAACAGCATCGACCCGGAGATTGGCGAAAGACTTACATTTGACAACACCCTGTTTGTGTCTGACCGCGCCTCTTCCAGATGCTTTGAAAAGTCTTTGACCTCTCCCTCATGATATGTCATGATGTTAAGGTCAAAAGACAGATTCACCATATCATGTCCAAACACAGAGAAGGGACAGGAACCGGATGGCAGAATTGAAGTGTCCGCATTGCGGCCAGAATTTCACGGTAGATGATACGGAGCTTGCTTCCATCGTCAGCCAGATCCGTGACGGAGAATTTACGAAAGAACTCCATGAACGGCTCAAACAGATGCAGGAGAATCTGGAGGAAAAACACGTCCTGGAGCTTGAGAGGCAGAAGGATTACGTAAAAGACCTGGAGGAAAAGCACGCCCTGGAGCTTGAAAGACAGAAGGACTGTCTGAGAGATCTTGAACAACGGCAGCAACTGGAGCTGGACCGTCAGGCCTCGGAGATCCGGCTGCAAACGAAGGAACAGCATGAGGCGGAGCTGAAAAAACTCACAGAAGAACTGCAGAAAGCGAAGGAGCAGGTCGGACTGCTGACGGAAAAACTGAGCGGATCGCAGAACGAACAAAAGCTGGCTGTGCTGGAGGCCGTGGGCCGTGTGGAGGAGGAGAAGCGCGGTCTGGAAAAAGAGCTTACCGGTCAGAAGGAGCGTTACCAGGTGCTTTTGGATGAAAAGGACAGGGAGGTGGCGCTCTACAAGGATCTGAAAACCAGGATGTCCACCAAGATGGTGGGGGAGACTCTGGAGCAGCACTGCGAGATCGAATTCAACAGACTCCGCGCGACGGCCTTTCGAAATGCGTATTTTGACAAGGATAATGACGCCCGTTCCGGCAGCAAGGGGGACTACATCTACCGGGAGAGCAACGAAAACGGGGTGGAGATTCTGTCGATCATGTTCGAAATGAAGAACGAAATGGAAACCACCGCCACCAAGCATAAAAACGAGGACTTCTTCAAGGAACTGGACCGTGACCGCAGGGAGAAAAACTGCGAATACGCCGTGCTGGTGTCTCTGCTGGAAGCGGACAGCGACCTCTACAATGCCGGTATCGTGGACGTGTCCTACCGCTATGACAAAATGTATGTGGTGCGGCCCCAGTGCTTTATCCCCATCATCACGATCCTGCGCAACGCCGCGCTCTCTGCTCTGGAATCCAGACAGGCGCTGGCGGCTCTGAAAAACCAGAATATAGACATCTCCCGTTTTGAGGACAGCCTGCTTCAGTTCAAGAGTGATTTCGGAAGGAATTATGAACTGGCGCACAGTCATTTTGACAAGGCAATTGATGAAATTGACAAAACGATCCAGCATCTGGAAAAGGTGAAAAAGGAGCTGCAGGGCTCCGACAATCAGCTTCGCATCGCCAACGGCAAGGTGGAGGATATCTCCGTCAAACGGCTGACAAAGGATAATCCGACCATGCAGAAAAAATTTGAGGAGCTTAAGAAGGACGGAGAGCACGCCCGGACAGACCGATAAAACGACAGATGAGGGATGACAAAAGGAGGCGCGTGCAATTATTGAAAGGAACATGAATCCATGAAATTGAGAATGAGTCGGAAATTCGCCTGTATTGCTGTCACGATCATCGGATGTATTGCGCTTTTTTTTGCCATGTGCGTCGTGCAGTACTGCAACAGCCTGACCAGGATTGTGGAGGAACGGAACTATCTGTTCGTTCATACCACGGAGGATCTGCGCTATTTTCTGAACCGGATTGGTGATCCCATGCGGGAAAACGGACTGGAGGGACAGTTTTCCGCTAAAGCGCGCGTTGCGGTCCGTGCACTGACCGATGAGAATGCGGGAATCTGGGACGGACGGGTCGGCACCTTTGACGACGGGTATATTCTGAAAATCACGGAGAAAGGAGTGGAGTATCCTGCTGATTTTCCTTACGAGCCCAAGGAAGACAAGGAACTGACGCTGGAGGATTTTGAATTTGTCGAAAGCGTTTTACAGAAAAGCAAGGGGAGTCTCTATAATCCCCTTTTTGTTGATTCAAACGGACAGAACATGGTCTATTACCGTTATCCCATCGAAGGGGATTACTACTACCTTTTCCTGCAGAGTTATGACGAGTGGGGCGCGGGACAGAGCAGATTTGAAGAGGCGTTTTCGACGATTCACTATCTGGAGGATGCCTATGATGTCGGCGTCGGCATCCTGCGGAAGGAAGGCGACGGAGTACCCACCATCTGGCCTTTCGATCTGAAAACCGAGGGACCGGAAGCACTGGATGTGGAATGGACGGATGGCTTCGATAACGATGTGGAAACCTCTGAGGGGATGAAGTTCTATCGGGTCAGTGATCTGAAGAACGGCTATTACGCAGTCATTTTTACTGATTATATTCATATACTTGTGGCGGTTGGCTTTCTGCCCATTCTCACGCTCTTTGTCATTTCCCTGACGGTTTTTCTGATCTGGGGATTCTCACTCTATCGTTATGTGCGTGATCACAGCTTTTCGGAGGACAGGCGAAAATTCTACAGTCCGACGAGTGTGCGGAACCGCGCGCTCGCATACGGCCTGCTGACTGCGGTGCTGCTTTCCCTCTCGGCAGCTTATCTCACGGCCCTGAACGGGCTTTTTGCCGTCAATTCCGAGTGTGAGGATACGCTCGAATTTCTGTTTGAGCAGTTAGACAGAAGTGAGGAAGATGCAATAAACAGCCGCAGTCTTTATGATTCCTGCCTGGTAGAGAATCTTCGCACGGCTGCGGATCTGATGACACAATACCCCGAGCTGCAAAATGAAGATTTTCTGAAGGATGTCAGCCGGATCGTCTGTGCGGAATTTCTGGTTGTCTTTGATGCGGAAGGAAAACAGCTTCTCACGGATTCCGCTTATCGCGGCTTTTCCCTCGGAGGGGCGGGGGATGCCGACGGAGAAATGCGCAATCTGATGAACGGCGTTCCGTCCGTCTTTCGCGAAGCCTTTACGGAAGCTGCGATCGGGAAAAAGGTGGCGAGCGTAGGCGTCCCTATGTCGCAGAAAAATGACGGGCGATATGGCGCACTGATCGCTTATATTAATCCGAAGACGCGGGATGAGCTTCGTGTCGTGAATTGGGATTCCCTCCTGAAAATTGCTGCCGCAAGGACGAGATTTCTGTTTTCAGTGGATCCGGAGACAACGGAAGTGGTCAACTCCACCCAGAGCGATCTGCGCGGACGCGATGTGACGGAGGTGGGGCTTAAGAAAAGTGCCTTGCGGGATCACTTTATGGATTTCTTCCATGTGCTTGAGGTACCCTATTACGGGATCTCGCACGCCTATGGCGACTTACTGTTTTATGCTGCCAGAAGAGTCGGCGACACCCTCATCGACGTGATTCCGTTCGCTGTGACGACACTGATTCTGTATCTGATTCTGTTTGGCATCATCAATCGCATCCTGTTTTCCGGTTACAGCTCGGATCAGTTACAATGGATAGAGCGTGAGGATGTGGAGGAAGAGGAGGATATGGTGACGCTTCCCTCCGGACAAAAGAAAAAGTCGGTGGACGTCTCCAAACGCTGGGAACTGCTCAGAAGGCTCAGAGCCAATAAGTCGCCGGAGGATCTGGCTGCGCTTTCCGCGGAAGCCATGATTCTGCTGTTCATCACGACAGTGACGCTCGTTTACATGTTTACAGGCCGTGAGAGCGCCAGTATCATCGCATACTGTATTTACGGAGACTGGGAAAAGGGGCTGAATATTTTTGCGCTCACCCGTATTTTCCTGCTGCTGTGTCTGACCATCGTCGGCGTTTTTCTTGCGGAGGTGATCGGATTTGCCGTCAGCAGGCTGATGGACACCAAGGCAGAGACCATCGGCCGCCTGGGAATGAATATTGTAAAATACATTCTGGTGATCGTGTTCTTCTATTGTTCTTTTGATTATCTGGGCTTTGATACCCGCGCCATTCTGGCGTCCCTCGGACTCATCGGATTTGCCGTATCCCTGGGAGCCAGAGATATGATCACGGATGTCATCGCCGGCATGACCATTGTCTTAGAGGGGGAGTATCAGGTGGGAGATATCGTGGAGATCGGCGGTTTTCGCGGAAGCGTGGTGGAAATCGGCGTGCGGTCCACCAAGCTTGAGGGACGCGGGGGAAACATCAAGATCATCGCAAACCGCGATGTGAAAAACGTGCTCAATATGACCAGACTTAATTCCTGGTGCACCGTGGAACTGAAGGTCAGTAACGAGGAATCCATCGAGCATCTGGAACAGGTGCTGGGAAGCGGCCTGCCGGAGATCGGCAGACAGTCCACTTCGATCATCAGCGGACCTTTTTACAAGGGGGTGCTTTCCTTTGACGGAAACAGTAAAACGGTCTCCATCATCGCGGAGTGCCGGGAAAATAATTATCATGAGGTGCAGCGCGAACTGATGCGGTCCCTGAATCTGCTCTGTGAGAAAAACGAAATCCAGGTCAGATAGGAAAATCAATCTTTGACAGACGGATGAAGAGATGCTAAAATAGAATGGTTATGAGAAGAATTGCGGGTCTCCTGTTGATTTCCATTTGTATCACCCTTTCCGGCGGAGCATTTTGTTCCGGACCGGCCTCTTTGCATACGTATGCGGCGGAGGCGGTGCGATCTGACGGAGAAGATGCATCGGACGACGGCCTGTCCTCCGAAATCGGTGATGCATCGAAAGCCGATGCGGAGGATGACGGATCCACGGATAAGCCCGCTGTGAGCGGGGAAACCGATGCGGCTTCCGGGAATGACCCCGCTGAAAGCCCCGCGGATGAACTGATTGAAAACTCCGGAACAGAAGGCGACGGATCGATCACGGAGGGCGATCAGACGCCCGCCGGGCAGGCAGAGGAGCCTGCATCTGCAGAGGAAGCGGAAGACGATGAGGACCTTCCTGATTTCATTATCTGGTACGAGGATCCGGAGCTTGTTGAGGAGGATGAGACGGGCAGTGAGACCGGCTGGATGGAGCCCGGCAGGGAAGCGGGAGAGGACGGGGATGAAAGCATTTCCGTCACGGCCGGTAAAAAAGGCAGCGAATATAAGGTCTACCGTTTCCTGACGGATAAGCTTCATCTCAACACGGCAGCTGCCTGCGGTGTGCTCGCAAATATCTACTGTGAATCGGGCTTCCGCCTGAATGCGCTGGGCGACCATGGCACGAGCTACGGCCTCTGCCAGTGGCACAACGGCCGGAAATCCAGGCTGCTCAAGTTCCTTGTGGCGCATGATTACGAATACGACGATCTCGACGGACAGCTTCTGTATCTTAAGGAAGAGCTTTCCGGCAGCTACCGGAATGTGTATGACTATCTCTCTCAGGTGGACAATTCCGCCGATGGGGCCAATCAGGCTGCCAGATATTTCTGTATCTATTTTGAAGCTCCGGCCAAGGTCATGCGTGCTGCCAAGACCCGCGGCGAGCTCGCCAAAAATTCCTACTGGCCCGCCTATTCCGAAAACCGCGAAGAAATCGTGACCATCACCGCGGAGACGGAGAGCACCGTCAAAAAGGGGACTGTACGGCAGGCCAGCTTAAGTGAGCGCAAATCCTTCCGCAGGCAGTGGAATGCCCTGCGCGCCGGTGCGCATGCCGAAATGCTGATTGACGCGGGCAAGGAAGACTCCCGGGATGACAAAACCACCGCAGCCGATTCACAGACGGATTCCCTGACGGATTCACAGACGGATTCGCGGGAGACGGCGGCGACGGATGCCGTGAAGGGCGTGATTCCGGGCGGATTTATGCGGATGCTTCCCCATCTGCTGCTGAACCGGCTTGATGAATTCTCACGTACAGATTGATCACGGACTCGTATATGCCCCGGACGGGCAGTTTCATAAGCGGCGTCTGCTGATTGATCACGGTCTGATTACGGATCATCCTTTTGATGATGCGGAGCATGTGGATGCTTCGGATCTTTTTTTGATTCCGGGCCTGATCGACATGCATCTGCACGGCTGTGCAGGGCACGACTTCTGCGACGGATCCGCCGACTCCCTGAAGGAGATCGCTGAATATCAGGCACGATGCGGGATTGCGTGTATCTGCCCGACGACCATGACGCTTCCGGAAAAGCAGCTGACTGACATTTTGGGACGGCTGGCCGAATTTCGTACGCCGGGGAAATCTCAGACGGAGGATCCGATCTGCGGCGATCCGACGGGGCAGGCAAAGATCGTTGGAATCCGTCTGGAGGGCCCGTTTCTTTCTGCACAAAAGGCGGGCGCGCAGAACAGACAACACCTGACGCCGCCGGATGTGCCGCTGTTTTTACGTTTGCAGGAGGCTGCGAGGGGAGGAATCCGCATAGCGGATCTCGCACCGGAGTGTCCCGGCGCTTTCCCGTTTATCGAAACCGTGAAGGATCAGGTGATTCTGTCCTTTGCGCACTCGACAGCGGACTATGATCTGGCTGTATCCGCGTTTTCAGCCGGGATCCGTCATGTCACGCATCTGTACAACGCGATGAATGCCATGGAGAGTCGTTCCCCGGGACCGATTCCCGCCGCGGCGCAGATGAGCCATGTCACGGCGGAGCTCATCTGTGACGGGATCCACGTGCATCCGGCCATGGTGCACCTTGCGATCCGGCAGTTCGGAGAAGACCGGATCATTTTTATCAGTGATTCGACGGAGGCCACCGGCATGCCGGACGGAGAATACCGGCTTGGCGGACAGACCATCCGCAAAAAGGGAAGAAGAGCGATGCTGCCTGACGGTACGATCGCAGGAAGCGTCACAAACCTCATGGATTGTATGCGGATTGCCGTCAGGGAAATGGGTATCCCCCTGCACACCGCCATCAAATGTGCTTCGACCAATCCGGCCAGGCGCCTTCAGATCGATGATCTGTACGGCTCTCTTGCTCCGGGGAAACAGGCCTTTGTCGTGGCCCTCGGAAGGGACCTGGAGCCTGTATGGTTGATGGAACACGGGGAAATTCACCATTTCTCCGGCTCAGGAAAGGAAGCCAATGGATTTTGAGAATATTTTTTCTTGGACGGAAAAGTCCAGGTGGGATGACGTCATTTTTACCCTGCTCATCGGGCTGATCCTGCTTTTACTGGTCAGACGCTACGGGAAAAGCCGGCAGGTGCCGCAGCTGAACCTGCAGCGCCGTTATGGATTACGACTGATCCACTTGATTATCATCGTTGTGATCACGGTGATGATCATGAGCGAGCTCAATCCGGGCATGAATCTCGGCACCGTGCTGTTGAGAGGCTCGGCGCTCCTGGTCGCGATTGTCGGTTTTGCCGGTCAGACGGCGATTTCCGACGTGATCTGCGGCTTCCTGATCAGCTTTCACAAGCCCTTTGAAATAGGAGACCGCATAGAAATCGAGGGGCTGGAACCGGGCATCGTCGAGGACATCACCTTGAGGCACGTGGTGGTGGCGATCTATGATGATATGAAAATCATCGTCCCCAACAGCACCCTGAATTCCAAGACGGTGATCAACAACAGTTTTCATAAGAAGGACAGAAGAGGAATCCATCTGAAGTATACCGTCAGCTATGACACGGATGTTCAGACAGCCATGGATATCATCCGGGACTGTGTGGCGGAGAGTCCGTACACGCTGGAAACCGAAAGGAACGGGATCAGAGAGGACTCCGGACCCGTGTATTTCCTGAAATACGGGGACAGCGCCCTGATCCTTGAAACCACGATATGGGTGACCCGCACGACCAGCAGCTACGTTGCAACGACGGATATCAATCTTCGGGTCAATCAGGCTTTCCGTGAAAACGGGATTGAGATTCCGTATCAGTATGTCAACGTGGTGGAATACGAGGGGATCCGGAATGAAGACGAAGACGGGCAGGAACAGGATCAGGTGGTGGCTGTCAGAAAAAGCGCACCATCCAAAAGGCACTACCGGACCAACACGCTCAAGCTTGCTCCCGATAAGGACAATCTGTCCCTGGCGATCGGCATGGCGCAGCATTTTGCCAGACGTCAGCGCCTCGCTCCTCCTGCCACGATGCAGATTCAGCTGTTGACGGAGGAGGCCCTGAAGATCATCGCTTCCATCGTCGAGGATGTGAAGACCAATTTCTGGATTGAAGGAAGCGGCCAGAAATATCAGATTCATCTGACCTTTAAAGCCCAGGTCGGCAGCGAGGAATACAAAAAGCTGATCAACCTCTCCAGCTCCGGCCGAAACGAGGCGGTCATCGGCATCGCAGACAGAATCTGGGAAATCATGGTCAAGGGACTCGATCTGAACCAGCAGGAAAGCAGGGAAGAGAAGGGCAGCTTCGAATGGTCTCTCAGGGACGACAACCTGGACGAAAGCAAGATCAGTGAGTCCATTCTGGCCGGGATCGCGGATGATGTCAAGGTCAGCGTCACCAGGGACAAGGTGGAATTCCTGGTGATTAAAAAGATCTGACCAGGAGGACCGGTCGTGATTCCGATCACCAGAAAACCGGAGGAGTATGCAGAACTCATCGATTACGAGTATCACGGCACCACCACGCATGTTCCGATGCCGACCGGGAAACGCGCTGCGCAGTTTGCTCCGTTTGCGGCCCTGTCGGGCATGGATGAAAAATATGAAGAAGAGAATCGGGTCAGTCACGTTTTTGAATTGGAAAATCAGCCTTTGGACCTTGACAGTCCGGATGAAATGTGATATTTTATTCAAGTATGCCGCCTGACGAGCGTTGAAGCGGCGCACCGGGGACAGACCGGGGTGCCCACCAAAGTCAGCGAGTCCTGAAGAAAGGGGGAAGAATACTATGTACGCGATCATTGTATCCGGCGGAAAGCAGATCAAGGTATCCGAGGGGGATGTCATCAAGGTTGAGAAGCTTGACGTCGAAACGGGCGCATCGGTCACCTTTGACGAAGTGCTTGCTGTCTCGGATGACGGAAAGCTTTCCGTTGCTGATGCGGTAAAGAGTGCGCAGGTCACGGGGACTGTGCTCGAACAGGGCAAGGATAAGAAGGTCATCGTGTTCCGTTACAAGCCCAAGAGCGGTTATCGTAAGAAGAACGGTCACAGACAGCCGTTCACGCGTGTCAAGATCGAGAAGATTTCCCTTTGAGATGACAAGGGTCACCTTCCTTACCGATGATGCCGGAGTAGAGCGCGGTTTTGAGGCAGACAGTCACAGCGGTTTTGCCGAAAAAGGAAAAGACATTGTCTGCGCGGCTGTTTCGATTCTGACCTTTACAACGATCAATTCGATCGAGGGGCTTACCGATGATCATCCGGATGTGACGGTGGATGAGGAGCAATGCGTCATTCGCTGCCTGTTTCCGGAGGAGCCCGGCGAAAAGAGCCGGTTGCTTTTAAAAAGCTATGAGATCGGTATAAAAAGCATCACGGAAGAGTATGACAGACACGTGAAGATGAGTTACAGGAGGTACAAGTGATGGTAAAGTTGGATCTTCAGTTCTTTGCACATAAAAAGGGAGTCGGTTCGACCAAGAACGGCCGCGATTCGGAGGCCAAGCGCCTCGGTGCAAAGAGAGCGGACGGTCAGTTTGTCAAGGCCGGCAATATCCTCTATCGTCAGCGCGGCACCCACATTCATCCCGGATTGAATGTCGGTCTGGGCAAGGATGATACCCTGTTTGCCAAGGTGGACGGCGTGCTCCGTTTTGAGCGTCTCGGCCGTGACCGCACGCAGGCGTGTGTTCATCCGGTAAATCAGTAATTCCTTTCGTTTCGCAAAAGGAGGCGCCGCTGCTTATGCTGCCGCCCGCGAAAGACTGATTTTCATGAGGATAGGAAAGGCTCCAACCATCCGGTTTGGAGTCTTTTTATTCGCACCAGCCCGGTAATGGATGCCGTGCCTGCATGGGCAGGCCGCTGGCGGATATTTGCCGGGGACAAAACACGGAACACGAAGCGCGGTTGATGAGGTTTTGGCATGCCGGATTTTGTTGACAGAGCAAGAATCTTTATTAAAAGCGGCAAAGGCGGTGACGGACATGTGTCCTTTTACCGCGAAAAGTTTGTTGCAAACGGCGGCCCGGACGGCGGTGACGGCGGCAGGGGCGGCGATGTGATCTTTGTGGTCGATCAGGGGCTGAACTCACTGGCCGATTATCATTACGGCGGCAAGTATAAGGCAGAGAACGGCCAGGATGGAGGAAGAAAACGCTGCACGGGAAAAAGCGGCGCGGATCTCGAACTGAAGGTCCCCGAAGGAACCGTGGTCCGGGAGGCTTCGACCGGAAGGGTTATTGTGGATATGTCCGGCGAGAACCGCAGGGTCACGGTTTTAAAGGGGGGACGCGGCGGCACCGGCAACATGCACTACGCGACCTCGACAATGCAGGCTCCCCATTATGCCAAGCCCGGCGGGGAGGCTTCCGAGGTGGAGGTGCTGCTTGAACTGAAGGTGATTGCGGACGTGGGTCTGGTGGGATTCCCCAATGTCGGAAAATCGACCATTCTTTCACGTGCCTCCAATGCGAAACCGAAGATCGCCGGTTATCCCTTCACCACGCTGCATCCGCATCTGGGTGTTGTTTCCCTGGAGGAGGGGAAAAGCTTTGTCATGGCGGACATTCCCGGCCTCATTGAGGGAGCAGCCGATGGAGCGGGACTGGGGAAGGAATTTTTGCGGCACATCGAGCGCACCAGGCTTCTGTTGCATGTTGTGGACGCTTCCGGAATGGAGGGGCGCGATCCGGTGCAGGATCTTTCCGTGATCAACAGGGAGCTTTCAGGCTACGGCGCAGGACTGGAGCAGATTCCTCAGATTGTTGCCGCGAACAAGACGGAGCTTCTTTCAGAAGCGGAAAGGGAAGAGGTGCTTGACAGGCTCCGGGCGGTGTGCGAGCCCGCGGGCGTCCCGGTATATCCCATTTCCGCCGTGACAGGTGAAGGGCTGAAAGAGTTGCTTTACGCGGTGGCAGTAAAGCGGGAAGAGCTGCCCGGGGAACTCGTCGTTTTCTCTCCCGAGGTCGAGCGCGAGGAATTGCAGGCCGCGGCGGCAACCGGTGAGATCGACGTTTCCTATGACGAAAAGGAGCATATGTATGTTGTGGAGGGGACACGTATTGACCGGATGCTCGGCTACACCAACCTGGATTCGGAAAAGGGATTTGCTTTCTTTCAGAAGTTTTTGAAGGACAACGGGGTGTTGGACAGGCTGAATGCGCTGGGCATTCAGGACGGCGATACCGTGCGTCTTTACGGACACCAGTTTGATTACTATCACTCGGAGGATATATCTCATGGCAATGACATTGACCAGTAAACAGCGCGCCTATCTTCGAAGCCTTGCACAGAATATCACGGCGACCTTTCAGGTGGGAAAGGAGGGCGTGACGCCGGAGCTCACCGCAGCGGTGGAGGAGAGCTTTCACACCAGAGAGCTGGTGAAGCTTTCTGTCCTTCGGACCGTGGACGAGGATCTGCGCACCGTAGGCGACATGATTGCCGGAAGAACCCGCTCCACGCTGGTGGAAGTGATCGGACGAAAGATTGTTCTGTACAAACAGGATCCCGACAATCCGCAGATCGTTCTGCCGAAGGCGGCACCGAAAGCATGACAAAGAACAGGGAAAGCGCACATCGGGAAGAACGCGCCGGCGCTCCCGCGTCCGGGGCATCGCAAGGTCTCAGACTGGGATTGATGGGTGGTACCTTTGACCCGATTCATCTGGGGCATCTTCTGATCGGCGAGACGGCGCTGGAGGAACTGATGCTGGATCAGGTGGTGTTTATGCCCTCAGGTTTTTCCTATCTCAAGGAGGGCCGCATCGCCGCCGGCCGCGAGGAGCGATATCGGATGACGCAGCTGGCTGTGGAGGGCAATCCGCATTTTTCGGCCTCGCGCATGGAAATCGACCGGCCCGGGAGGACTTATACGGCGCAGACGCTGCGCGAACTCCATGAGCAGAATCCGGCGGATCAGTGGTTTCTCCTGATGGGGGCGGATTCCTTTCTCTATCTGGATCACTGGGTCGAACCGGAGACGATCTGTGCGCTTTCCGAGCTGGTGTGTGCGGTGCGGGGCGACGATGACCGCGAACGGCTTCTTGAAAAAAAAGAGTTTTTGAAGGAGCAATTCGGTGCCGTCTGTCACATTCTGACATTGGGCCGGATTGACATCTCCTCCTCCGACATCCGTAAGCGTCTGGAAGAGGGCAGGAGCGTGCGGTACCTCCTTCGGGACGGGGTGCTGCGCTACATCCGGGAAACAGGTATGTATACCGGCGGGAAAACGGCCGAAGAAAAGGAAATGTGAGATGGGCGCTCGCGAAGAGCGTTTCGAACGGAGCAGGTTATGAAGGCAGAAGACAGCATCAGAAGGTATCGGAATGCAATGGAGAAGGAACTGAAGCCGGACCGGTTTGAGCATTCGCTTGGTGTCGCCTACACCTCTGCGGCTCTGGCGATGCGTTACGACGCGGATGTGGCCAGGGCGCTCACAGCCGGCATGCTGCATGACTGCGCCAAATGTCTCGACCATGAGGAGCAGCTGAGAATCTGCAGAAAGAACAATCTGCCGGTAACGGAATTTGAACTGCGCAACAAAAAGCTCCTGCACGCAAAGGTCGGCGCGTTTCTCGCCGAGCACAGCTATGACATCACGGATGCGGAGATCCTGTCCGCCATCACCTGGCATACGACGGGACACCCGGGGATGACAAAGCTGGAGAAGATCGTTTTCCTGGCGGATATCATCGAGCCGAACCGGAAAATGTTTCCGGAAATGACGGAAATCAGAAAAGCGATCTTTGAAGATCTTGACGGCGGACTGTGTTTGACCTTAAAGTATCTGTTAGAGTATTTAAAGCGGGACGGCGAGGAGATCGATCCAATGACGGAGGATACCTGGCGTTACTACACGGCGCAGAACGGGGGGAATCATGGCTGAAAAGGATCTTTCAACCGGCAGAAAAATGGCAGAACTTGCGGTGCATGCTCTGGAGGATAAAAAGGCGGAGGATGTGCGCGTGATCGATATCTCCGGGATATCGACCCTCGGTGATTATTTCATCATCGCCGGCGGATCCTCATCCCCGCAGCTGTCCGCCATGCGCGACGAGGTGGATGAGCGGCTGGGACGGGCAGGCTTTCCTGTCCGGTCCATCGAAGGGGACGACCACGCGAAATGGATTCTGATGGATTTCGGGGACATCGTGGTGCATCTTTTTGATCGGGAAAGCCGTCTCTTTTACGATCTGGAACGGATCTGGCGGGACGGAAAGGAAGTGGATCTGACATCGAAAACATAGGCAGATGGAGGACAGGAAAGCGTCTTTCGGAAAGGAGGGGACAATGGATCAAAATGCGGAACAGCTCGAACGGATAAGGGATATGAGCAATTCCCTGGAAATGGGGGCCAGTCTGCTGGATTCGCTGGAGGAGATGCTCAATCTCTATGAGCAGTCACAGCCGATGTTTGGCAAGCTTTCGGCCTACTATGAAAGCGCGGAATGGAAGCAGGATCACGCGGATGACGAAGGGGGCAGGCTGCCGGCGGAGCTTGAGCGCGGAGCGCTCTCCGAGGACGGGATCGACCATCTGCTTGACAAAAACCGCGAAATGGCTGCCCGCATGAAGGAAATCGCCGACAAGCTGCAAAAAACCTGAACAAACGGACACCCGTAAGGATTTCCCTGCGGGTGTTTTTTCTTGCATAACAAAAACACCTGTGATATAATAATTTTGTAACTATTTACTCTTTCAGTCGGCATAATCTGTGCGGAATGACGAAGGGAGAAATCAATGAACAGGAGCGGTGAAAAGAACAAGAAATTGATCGGTCACGTGGTTCTTTTGGCGATCATCGGGCTGATCGGTCTGGCTGTAGTGCTGTGCGTCATGTCCTACAAGCAGATTGAATCCTCTTATCACACAATGGGCGAGGATATGTTGAAGGTGGCGTGTTATATGCTTGAGGACACCGCTGAAGATATGTATGAGGGCGAGTGGCACCTGGAGGGGGACACGCTCTATAAAGGCGAGTGGAACATGCTTGAGAATTTCGGCCAGTATATCAAGGACATGAAGTCCAACACCGGCCTTGATTACACCGTCATCATCGGCAAGACCCGCCGGGTGACGACCATTGAGGGCATGCTCGGCAAGGATATCTCCGACAAGGTTTACAACACCGTCAGCGGGGGCAAGGATTTCACCGATTTCAAGACCGTCATCAACGGCAAGCCTTATTACGTGTATTACACGCCGCTTCGCGAGAACGGACAGATCATCGGCTCCTTCTTCTCCGGCCGCGTCGCTGATGACATCAATGCCGAGATGAACAAAAAGATCGTCCTTATGATCATTCTTACCGTCGTGTTTACCGTTGCCTTCGTCATCTTGGGTATCATCCTCTCTATCAAGTATTCCAGGCTGATGCGCATGATTGCGGACAGCGTGGACGCCCTGGCAGGAGGCGATCTGACTGAAGAGGTCGATCCGTCCCTGATTGAGCGCAGAGATGAGCTGGGCGTCATTGCCGAGGGCATGAAGGGACTGACGGATCGTCTCCGTGACGTCATCGGGCAGTCCAAGGCTGCAGCAGGCGAGCTGAATCATTCCGGCACGGATCTTGCGGATTCTTCCAGCCAGGCCTCCCAGGCTTCTTCCCAGGTGACGGATGCGGTCAACGAGGTCAGCAAGGGCGCCGTTTCCCAGGCGGAGAGCGTGCAGAACGCGGCAGTCCGGACCGATTCCATCGGCAGCGACATCGACAATATTTCCGAAAACGTCTCCTCGCTGGATGAGGCCTCCAAAAAGATGCAGGAGAGCTGCGACAAGGCCACCAGAGCGCTGGATGATATTGTCACGCAGAACGAGAGCGTCGCTTCGGCCGTCAATGAAATCGGATCCACCATTCAGGCGACCAACGACAGCGCCAACACCATCGCGAAATTCTCCGATGCGATTAACGACATCGCCTCCCAGACGAATCTCCTTTCCCTGAACGCCTCCATTGAAGCGGCACGAGCCGGTGAGGCAGGAAAGGGCTTCGCGGTGGTTGCGGATGAGATCAGACAGCTGGCGGATCAGTCCAAGAAGAGCGCGGATGAGATCAAGTCCATTGTCGATCGTCTGCTGGAGGATGCACACGCATCCGTTCAGGTTCTGGATTCCTTAAACGAGAGCATTCGGCTGCAGGGTGAGAAGATCAACACGACCAAGAGCGACATGGCGGAGATGGCGGAAAGCGTCGCCGTGGTGACAGACAATTCACAGAGCATCGCCGGCATGGTTGATAATCTGAACAGTGCGAAATCCTCCCTGGTGGAGATCATTCAGGATCTGTCAGCCATTTCCGAAGAAAACGCCGCATCCACGGAGGAGACCAACGCCTCCATGCAGGAGTTGAACGCAACCTTCTCCGTGATCAACGAGTCCGCAGGCAGGTTGCAGGATCTCGCCGGCAATCTGGCGGAGACCATCAGCTACTTCAAAAACTGACCGATGAATACGATTATTACAATCGGAAGGCAGTTCGGTTCCGGCGGACGTGAAATCGGTGTGGCCGTAGCCAGGCACTTTGACGTGCAGTGCTACGACAAGGAGCTGTTGACCAGAGCAGCCAAAGAATCCGGCTTCTGCCCGGAGATGATACAGACCCACGATGAGCGTCCGACCAACTCCTTCCTTTACAATCTGGTCATGGACACCTATTCCTTCGGGTACAATTCGTCCAGCTTTGTCGATATGCCGATCAGTCACAAGGTGTTTCTGGCACAATTTGAGACGATCAAAAAGATCGCGTCCGAGGGACCCTGCGTGATTGTCGGCCGCTGTGCGGATTATGCGCTGCAGGCCATGCCGAATGTGCTGCACATCTTCATTCACGCCGATGAGGATTCCCGAATCGACCGCATTCTTTCCCGTTTTCCCGATTTGAAAAGCAGGGAGAAGGCGCGGGATATGATCAACAAAAAGGACAGGCAGCGTCAGAGCTACTACAACTACTATTCCTCGAAAAAGTGGGGCAGGGCCGAGAGCTATGATCTGTCCGTCAATTCCGCCATTCTGGGCCTCAAGGGATCTGCGGAACTGATTACGGATTATGTGAAAAATTTCGAAGCGGCCGGCGGAAAAAAGCGTATCACCGTCGAGCTGGACTGATTCTGGTTGTGCGTCATCCTTCAATTTGACCTTGGGTATGATGTGACGGGATACCTCAAAACGCTTTGAGGTATCCCGTGGTATGTAAAGGACCAACTGTTCCTGATACCGGAGGAGGAGTTTTGTTATGAAAAGAAAAACATACAGTGCCATCCTGTCAATCGGGCTGATTCTTGCACTGACTGCCTGCAGCTCGTCTATTTCCGTCTGGTCGGAGGGAAAAACTGATGAGGAGACTGATATCTGCGGATCTGAAGCGGATTCTTGCCAAACCCGGGCTGTATGTGGTGGTCGTGCTGATGATTTTCTTTGTGAAAAAGGAACTGGAGTTTTAGAGAGGGATTTGCTGACATGAAACCGGAAAAGAAAAGCTTTGACACCCGTCGTCTGATTGCCGCGGCCATGACTCTGGCTCTGACCTTAAGCGCCTGCGGAACCGGGGCACCCGCATCGACTCTGGACGCGCCTGCGCCGGACAGCACGGAGAACACAAACCAGTCGCAGCCTGAATCAACGCAGAAAGACGGTGTCGATACGGCCAATGAGAATGTGCCGGAAGGGCCCGCATCAAAGCTTGCCGGGAAATGGGTCTTTATCTACTCCATGTATCACTCGGAATCGAACGACGGCGGTGAGTATACCGGCTGCACCATGAGTACCGATGACTACGCGCCGGAATCAAAGGTCAGTATTACCGAGAAAGACGGGAAAATGTTCATAGATTATCGATACGGCGTCTATGAATCAATCCAGCGTCTGTACGGAAATGAATTGCAGCTGCAGAGCGGAGCGGCTTATGAGGGTTGTCCGAACAACGAATGGTACTGCACACTGACCAATCCGGATCCGGAGGATGAGGATTCCATCTTTGATACGAGGATCACGCTCACGGACGATGACAAACTGATTCTGTCGCAGAAATACGAGTCCTCCGATGAATTTGAGGACGGTTACTGGTCGCTTACGACGGATTTCTATCTGCGTGCGGATTCACCGCTTCTGGCAGATATGGAAGCGCTGCGCTACTTTGACACCGTGACGGTGGATAATCCGACGGATCTGCTCAACAGCATCCAGAACAATCGGAAGATACTTTTGAAGCCGGGCATCTACAATCTGTCCACGGTTCCTTCCACCAAAATCAAAAACGGCAATGTCAATGAAAGCTACGGAGAGATTTCCGTGCAGGAGGTGCGCAATCTCTGTCTGGAGCCTGAGAGCGCAGGGGAGATTTTCCTTTGCGTCAACGATGTCTACAATCCGGTTCTTGCCTTCAAAAACGGCGGCAATATCACCCTGCGCGGCATCACGGCGGGGCATGATGTGGAACCGGGCTATTGCAGCGGCAGCGTGCTGAGATTTGACAGCATCGACGGAATCACTGTGGACGGATGCAAACTGTTCGGCTGCGGCACCTACGGAATCGAGGCGGAGAGCTCCTACAGCGCCGAGGTGACGGACACGGAGATCTATGAATGCACCTACGGACTGCTGGATCTGCGCAATTCCAGCTCCTTCCACTTCAAAAACTGTGTCATGCGGGACAGCAAAGACATGAGCATGATCTGCCTGCACAGCTCCTATGACACCACCTTTGAGGACTGCACCTTCAAAAACAACAACGCCATGGCGTATGACAGCTGCAGCTTCGTGGAGCTGGGCGACTATGATACCGCCACCTTCCGCGGATGCACCTTTGAAAACAATGATTTCTACACCTTTTCCAATAAAGAGGTGACGCTGGAAAACTGCAAATCGGACAACAACCACGCAGGCTTCAATGCGCTTTTAAACCAGAATCCTCCCGTCACCAAAGATGATCTGCTGACGATGTATGAGGAGAATAACAATAAACAGGAGGAGATAGACAAAAAATTCACCTCGGATGCCCTCATGGATCAGGCCACACTCAACCAGACGGCGCAGGACTCCTACGAGATGTGGGACGGACTGCTCAACAAGATCTGGTCATGGCTGGGAGAGCAGCTGGGAGAAGAGGAGATGACCGCACTCACCGAGGAGCAGCGCAAGTGGATCAAGGACAAGGAGGCACAGGTCAAAACCGCCGCGGCTGATTTTGAGGGCGGCAGCATGAAGCCCATGATCGAGTACAGCACGGGAGCCACCCTCACGCAGAAGCGAGTGGCTTACCTGATCGAAAACTATGTCAGAAAGCTTGGTGAAGGGTAAGTAATACTTACCTGCAGATTCAAAAAAGGAGGGTACAGACATGTTGGGAATCATCAGCGGTATCATTGTGGGAGCGATCGCAGGATTTATCGCAAGCAGGATCATGCACAGCGAAAGCGGATTGCTCATGAACATCATTCTGGGCATTGCGGGCGGCTTCGTCGGCAGCCTGGTGCTCAGTCTCATCGGGATTGGCAGCACGAATATCATCGGCAGCATTCTGGTCGCTGTAGTCGGCGCCTGCATCATCATCGCTGTGGTGAATTACATTCAGAAAAAGAAATAAGCGATAAACCACAGACGTTTTGTCTGGCGCAAGCCCGCCGGATTCCATGCGGCATCCCGTTTTGGAATCCGGCTGCTTTGATTGAATGGAGGGAATCCCGTATGAAATTCAGCAAAGAACTGTCCGTTTTGTTGTCAATGACGCTGATGGCAGCCTCTTCCGTTTCCGTGTCCGCTGCGGAACTCCCGGTTTTTGAGGAAGCAGGGCCGATTGTTGAAGCGGCGATGGACGTGGCGCAGGGAGAGGAACCCTCCCCCCTTTCTTCCGCCGGCGAAATGTACACGGTAGAGGGTATCAAGGGAGGCCGTGTTCAGTTTGACAAGAACACCGGCACCATCACCTGGTTTGAAACGGGCGTCACCGAGGCACTGATCCCGGAGAGTATTGACGGAACGACCGTCACCACCATCGGAGCCTGGGTGGGGCAGAACAGCAACATCGAAAAGCTGTCCATTCCGTCCACGGTCACCACGCTTGAAGAGGGCGTGTTCCGGAATATGAAGATCACGGAGCTGACTGTTCCCGGCAGCATTTCACAGATTTCAAAAAATTCCTTTGCATATAACAAGTACCTGAAAACGGTGATTCTTGAGAGCGGTGTGACGGAAATCGGAAGCTACTGCTTTCAGTACTGCGACACGCTGGAAACGCTCTCCATGCCGAAGACGTTAAAAAAGATCGGCGAATACTCCTTCCGCAGCTGTGCGGATCTGGAATCCGTCACCTATGACAACCGCAGCTTTTATCCCTTCGACGGGGATGAGGACAAGTATGTAACCTGTGAGGAGGGCTGCTTTGTCGGCGCCTTGTTCGGGCATCCGGATTTCAGCGACTCTTATAAGACGGGCAAATGGTACCGGCAGCTTCATGAGGTGACGCCCACCGGCGATTATCTGGCGGATCTCTTTGCCATCGCGCAGTCCCAGATGGGCTACCATGAGGGAAACAGCCTGAAGGAAATGGACGGCAACCAGAAGGGCAAGGGGGATTACGCGGAATATAACTACTGGTGGAATGAGCCGGGATCCATGTGGTGCGGGGAATATGTCGCATGGTGCCTCGCCATGGCCAGCACACCCTACGAGATTGTGCATCCGAAGTACACAATGATCGGCCGGGACGGCAACAATCGGAATGTCGCCTGGACCGATACCGTGTATGCCGGCGGGGAAAAGGCCTATGAACTGAAAAAGGGCGACGTCATCCTGTTCCGCTACAAAAACGGAAATCACATCATTCTGGTGGAGAGCGCTTCCGTAAACGGCAATGTGGTGACCGTGGAATCCTTAAACGGAAATCACTCAAACGATGTTTCGAGAAACACCTACACGATCAATGCGTCCACCGGCAAAACGATCAATGAGTGGTCGGACATAAACGGTTACGTCGACAATATCTATTCTCCCGATTTCTCCATTGCGGATGAGCTGCAGTACTACACGGTGACCTTTGACATGCAGGGCGGAAACGCCTCCTGGTCCTCCAAGCGGCTCACAGACAATGCCTCCTACGGCATCATGCCGCTTCCGGCTAAGACGGACTACACCTTTGACGGCTGGTACACCGCGGTGGAGGGAGGAAAAAAGATCACTTCCTACAGACGGGCCAGACTCTCCGGCGATCAGACTCTGTATGCGCACTGGACAACGGGAGAGCAGAAGCCGGAAGAACCCGAAACACCGGAGGAACCGGAGATCGACACATCAAAGTGGAGCTTTGACAAGACAAGTGGAACCATCACAAAGATTCCGTATGACTGGACGGGCGGGACGATTCCGGATCAGATCGACGGCGTTGCGGTAAAGGCAATCGGCGACTATGCCTGCAGCAGCAGACTCTCGCTTAAGACGCTGACCATTCCCGGCAGTGTCAAAACCATCGGCAAGGGTGCGTTTCAGGCCTGCCGGGCGATG
>JAIKYU010000048.1 GCA_024682835.1 Lachnospiraceae bacterium
TACGGACCCACCGAGTGCTCGATCTACACGACCACCTCTGAAGTGCACGGGGAAGCGGACGGAAGGATCATCGGGCGTCCCATTGCCAACATGGATGTCTTTGTGGCAGATCCTTACGGCAGGCTTGTTCCCGGAGGGGCACCCGGCGAACTCCTTATCGCCGGAGCAGGTGTAGGCGAAGGCTATTTAAACCGTCCGGAGCTGACAAAAGAAAAATTCATATCCTTCCGGACAGATGAACGGATGGCACCGGTAAGAGCCTATCGCACCGGTGATCTTGTCCGGTGGAGCGAAGAAAAAGAGTTGAAATTCCTGGGCCGTCTGGATCATCAGGTGAAGCTGAACGGTCTTCGTATCGAGCTTGGGGAGATCGAGAACCAGACATTACGGGTTGCGGGCATCACAAATGCGGCCGCCATGGTGAAGAAGGACGCGATCGTGCTGTACTATACAACCGGATCCGATGGCGCAAAGCCGGATGCGGAGGAGGAAGCCGTCCGTGAGGAGGAGCTGAAGCGCTCCCTGGAAAGGACGCTGCCCGATTACATGGTGCCGCAGATCTTTGTTCGTCTGCAGGCCATGCCGCTCAATGCAAACGGCAAAACAGACCGCGGAGCGCTTCCGGATCCTGTGGCCGGTGAAGAAGAGATGATCATGCCCGCTACGGAAATGGAGGAGCGGTTGTATCGTCTGATCTGTGGACAGCTTGGAACGGAGGACTTTGGTGTAACCACCAGTCTGATCCGGATGGGACTTACCTCTCTTGGCGCCATGCGTCTGTCCGCCCTGGTGCAGAAGGAGCTTGGCGCGTCCCTTCATACCGGGGATATCCTGAAGGAGCCCACAATCCGGATGATGGCCCAAAGGCTGTCGGATGAGCGCGTCGGATGGGAGAGGCATGTCGGGATCAGAAAGTGTGAGGCGAGAGAGGCCTATCCCATCACAGACAACCAGAAGGGCATCTACATTGACTGGGAAATGCACAGGGACACCCTCCAGTACAATGTGCCCGCCGTGTATGTGCTGAATGGACGGGACATCCATGAGGTTGAGAGGGCTGTTCTCGAGGTGATGGCAGCACACCCCTGCCTGCAGACAAGGCTTGTGATGGCGGACGGCGCGGTCATGCAGACGCACGTGCCGGGAGGAAGCGATTCCGTAAAGATCCTGACGGAGAAGCTTGAGCAGGAGCCCTCCAAAGAATACTTCCAGAGGAAGGTGCGCCCGTTTGATCTGCTTCATGAGCCGCTGTACCGCATTGAATTGTCGCAGTACCGCGATCGCATTTATCTGTTCCTTGATATCCATCATATCATCTATGACGGTCTGACAAGCGCGTTCTTTATCCGTGAGGTGCTGGAAGCCCTTGAGGGCAGACAGATACAGGAAGAGGCGCTCACGGCTTTTGACTATGCCCTCTATGAAGAGGAATGGATGGAATCCGAAGCTTTTGCGGAGGCAGAACAGTATTTCGATTCGCTTCTTTCCGGAACGGAGGCGGTCACCTTCCCCGGGTCTGCCACGCCTGACGGAAACGGGATCGGATTTGCGGAGGGTACCGTTTCAAAAAAGGCGGTTGATGATTTCTGCAGAGAACATGACGTGACGGCCGGAAGCTTCCTTCAGGCGGCCTTTGCAGAGACGATCTTTGCGCTCACACGGGAGGAAAACCTGACCTATGCCACAGTCAGCAACGGACGGAGCGCAGATGCGAGACTTACGCGCACGGCCGGTATGTTTGTGAGGACGATTCCGGTCGTGAGAAGAAATCAGCAGGGAATGCGGGAAATGACGGCGGCCGAATATGTAACCCGTTTTCATGAACAACTCCGGGAGAGCTTTTCACGTGAGATGGTTCCGTACACCCGTATGGTGGAGCACCATCGGATCCATACCGGGATCCTCTTTACCTTCCAGGGCGGGCTCTTCGAGAACGGGATCAAAGCGGATGAGAATGGCGCGGAGCCGTTTGGCGATGCGATCACCCAGATCTCTCTGGATCTTGATACAGCCAAGTTTCCGCTGGAGGTCTATGCCTACCCGGCAGGGGAAACCTATTGCTACCATATTTCCTATGATGGGGAAAAGTATGGGAAGGCGGACATCGAATGCCTTGCGGAAACGGCTGCGCGGGTGGCCAAAGAGCTTGCAAAGGGCAAACGGCTTAAGGAGATTGCCTTTACAGAACCGGGAGATACGGAGGCGATTCTGACGATGGGAAGAGGCGAAGCCCTTCAGGTAGACCCCGAGGAGACAATTGTATCCATGTTCCGCGGGCGGGCTTCCAGAACGCCGGATGCGCAGGCCGTCATCTATAAGGAACGAAGCTACACCTACGGCGAGATAGAAGAAAAAACCGACCGGATGGCGGCATGTCTTGTGGAGGAATGGGATGTGCGTCCGGGCGATATTGTAGGTGTGCTGATCCACCGCTCGGAATACATGCTGCTGTATCCGCTGGCCATCATGAAGGCCGGGGCGGCTTACATGCCGCTGGATCCGCAGTTCCCGGCCGACCGGCTTTCGTTCATGTGCGAGGACGCCCATGTGAAGGTGATTCTGACAGAGGACGATCTGGCGGGTGATGTGATCAACGGATGCAGAGGAACCGTCCTTCACGGAGATGAGCGTGACCTGTCAGAAAGCACGAAGCTTCCCGGGGTTTCCGCTTCGGATCCCATGGTCATTCTTTATACATCCGGGTCCACCGGCGAACCCAAGGCGGTTGTCCTGCTTCATAAGGGAATCGTGAATTTCACGCACTGGTATGTGAAGGAGTATGAGATCACTGCTAAGGACAGAGCAGGCGCCTACGCGAGTTTCGGGTTTGATGCGCACATGATTGACATCTATTCATCGGTCCTTTCGGGTGCATGCGTGCATATCGTTCCGGAGGAGCTGCGTAAGGATCTGCCGGAATTGAATAAATACTATGAAGAAAACGGCATCACCATTTCGTTCATGACCACTCAGGTGGGATGTCTGTTCTCTGAGATAAACAGGACGCTGCGCGTATTGACTACCGGCGGGGAAAAGATGCCGCATGTATCGAACCCGGGATATCGCCTGATTAACGGATACGGACCCACCGAGTGCTCAATCTATACGTCCACGTATGAAGTGCGCGGGGAGACAGACGGAAGATGGATCGGACGTCCCCTGGCCAATTACAGCCTGTATGTCGTGGATCCGTATCAGCGCCTTCTGCCGGGGGGAACAGCCGGTGAACTGCTGATCAGCGGAGCAGGTGTCGGAAGGGGATATCTGAACCGTGAAGAACTGACGAAAGAGAAATTTATTGAGTTTATACCCTGTGAAGAGACCGGACCGGTGAAGACGTATCGCACCGGGGATCTGGTGCGGTGGAACGGGGACGGAAATCTTGAATTCCTCGGCCGCACGGATCATCAGGTCAAGCTTCGCGGTCTTCGTATCGAGCTTGGCGAGATCGAAAACTGCGCCGCGCGGTATAGGGGTATCACGAACGCCGCGGCTGTGGTATGGAACGAAATGATTGTGCTGTATTACACGGCGGAGGTCCGTGTGGACGAAGAGGAACTGAAGCGCTTCCTCGGCAGAACGCTTCCCGATTACATGGTTCCGCAGATTATGGTGCCTCTTGACGAGATGCCTGTGAACGCAAACGGCAAGACGGACCGGAGGGCGCTTCCGGAGCCTTCCCTCAACCCGGTTCACACCTATTCCGCGCCGGTTACGGAGGCGGAATGGGCAGTCGCGGAATGCATGCAGAAGGTGCTTATGACAAAAGAGCCCATCGGCGTGCTTGATAACTTCTTCGAACTGGGCGGCGACTCCATCAAGGCGATCAGGATCATTACCGAACTCAGAAACAGGGGGCTTGCAGTCTCCGTGGCGGATATCATGAAGAGGAAGACCGTCCGCGAAATTGCGGCAGCAGCCCGCTTTGATGAGGATACGGCCATTTCACAGGAACCGATGACAGGGGAAATAGAGGATACGCCGATCATCCGCTTCTTTAAGGAACTGAAGCTCCCGGTGCCGTCACATTTCAACCAGTCCATGCTTCTTGCGTGCAGGGAAAGGGCTGTCCCCGCTCTTTTGCAGAAGGCGGTGGATACGCTTGCTGTGCAGCACGATCTCCTGCGCGCCACATGGGTGAATGACCATCTGTTTGTTCAGGATATCGACAGGAGGATTGTCCTTCAGGAGGTTACGGCGGGACCGGGTCAGGTTACGGATATCTGTAATGAGATCCAGTCCGGGATCCGTATGGATGAGGCATTGATCAGGGTAGTCCTGATTCATGAGGAGGACAGGGATTATCTGCTGATGGCCGCTCATCATCTCATCGTCGACGGGGTGTCATGGAGGATCCTCACGGAGGACCTGGAAACGGTGTACGGAAGGCTCCTTCGCGGAGAGAAAGCGGAGCTTCCCGGGAAGACGCATACCTACGCGGATTATGCGGAAGCGATCCGGAATTACCGCGGAAGCTATCGTCTGTCGCTGGAGAAAGACTATTGGGATGAGGTTCAGAGGAAGCTTCTGTCCATGCCTGTTACGGACGCGCTTGATTATGCAAGGCCCATGAAGAAAAAGCAACTGATCCTTAAAGAAGACCTGACCGATCAGATCCTGCACATGAATCTGTCCGATCATCATCTGGAGATCAATGATGTGCTTCTGACGGCGGTGTGTGTAAGCTTTTCTGCCGTGACAGGGCAGGATAGGGTGTCGGTTCAGATGGAGGGACACGGAAGGGAAGACATCGGCGCCAGACTTCTGCTCGATCGCACCGTGGGATGGTTTACCTCCGTTTATCCCGTGATCGTGGACGGAATCATGACTGTCGGGACAGATCCTTCGGATGCCGCGGACGGAGCAGGGATCCTGACCAGCAATCTGATGGCGGTCAAGGAAACGCTCCACCGGGTGCCGGATAAAGGGGTGGGATATAATATCCTGAGAGCCCTGCCGGGAGAGGATATGGTCGATTACGCCTTTGACCGCATCGCAATGATCGGCTTTAACTATCTCGGGGAGATGTCGGTTGATGATACCGCTGAAGAACGTGCCGATGGGCCGTTTTTCAGAGGCGCAGACGTAAGCAGCGGCGAAAATCTGGCGGAGGAAAATATCTTCGGACCGGATCTTTCGGTCAACTGTAGTGCGGCAGACGGCCGGTTCCTGTGGATGCTGGATTACAATTCGGACAGATACACGGATGAGCAGGCGGATAAATTCCTGAATGGCGTGGAGGTAGTCCTTGCTGCGCTCGGACAGCTCTTAACAGACGGGGACGCAGCGGATCATGTGACCGCCTCCGACCTGGGCGAGACCGAATGGAGCAGGGAGGAGTTTGCGTCCGTGATGGCGGATTATGCGTCCCGGGGCGAAAGGATCCTGCGGATTTATCCGTTGACCCCGATGCAGGAGGGAATGCTTTTTAGGCATCTGGAGGATCCTGAGGACTGGGCGTACCGGATCGTGAATTATTTTGAGATCGACAGGGTTCCCGAAGAGGAGCAGCTGATCCGTGCCATGAATAAGATGATGGAAAATAATGAGGTGTTAAAAACCGCCATTATCCATCAGGGGGTCGGCATCCCGAGGCAGGCGCTCGTAGACAGGAAGCCTCATGTGGAAATGATCGATATAAGCGGGGAGACGGATCCGGAGAGCGCTGTGGAAAGAATCCGTGAGGACATTCTGACAGGCGGATTTGACCTGCAGAGAAAACCGCTGGCTCAGCTGTACTGTGCGGTTGCTTCAAAGGACAGCTGCTTCCTGATCGTGGCGGTTCATCATGCCATCATTGACGGGTGGAGTCTGCAGATTTTCCTGGATCAGCTGTTTGACTGCCTTGAAGAGGCGATGGAAGCAGATGATGACTGAACAGAGCCTTAGAATGCCATAGAATGTCAATGATCTTTTGACTTTCCTTCAGGGGCTTTTAATGATAAAATCTCTAGGAGCAGATTGACGATTGAATCTGGCATCAGGATTTGGAAAGGAGAAATAATGAACACAGCATTCAATGTTACAATTACGCAAAACGACAAGGAGCTGGCGGCGGCTGTCGCAGGAAGACTGGATGCGAACACCTCCAAGGAGTTTGATAATGCACTCAAAGAAAAGCTTACGGATGTCAGCAAGCTGATAATTGATTTTTCGGAGCTGGACTACATAAGCAGCGCCGGCCTGCGTGTCCTGGTCGGATTGTATCAGAATCTGAATGCGAGGACGCCCAAGGGGGAACTGATCTTAAGACACCTGGATGAGTCGGTCAAAAAGATCCTTGATATGACGGGTCTGCTGGATATGCTGACGATTGAGGAATAAGCGGTCCGTTTTGCTGACCGGGGATTGCTGTACACGCAGGAAAGGGAAGCTTCCTGATGATGAAAAGAAACCATGAAAACGACAGAATCGGAACGATCATCCGCAAGTGGCTGCTTACCGTGATGATTGTTTCATTTGTCGTGCTGATTTCCGGCGTCACCCTTGTTCAGATTGTCTATGAAAACACGTATTATTACAAGCTTCTGACAGGACATATCGCGGATATTATCGGCGATAATGATGAAAGCATTTCCGGAATGTTCCGTGCATTGGCCGAGTATTTCACGGCAAAGATCGAGCCGTTCAGGGACAGAGTGGACAGCGATTATCTGACGCTGGAGGTGACGGCCAACGAAATGTTCATATCCGAACTCAACATCGTGGATGAGAAAGGGATCATCATTTTTTCCTCGAAACCGGAATATATCGGCTATGATATGCGATCCGGCGAACAATCTGCGGCATTTCTCTGTCTGCTGTCCGGGACGGATTATTATGAACAGGATGAGGTGAAGGAAATCTCCTATTCTTCGGACGAACAGATGGCCTATGCCGGAATGGCCTTTACCAATGGCGACGGCTTCATCCAGGTGGGTTTTGACATAGAGAACTATAACAACATGATGAGATCCGTCAATGAGACCGAGGTCAAACGCAGACATATCGGTTTGGCCGGTTCTGCCCTGGTCTGCGACAGGGAGCGTACGGTCATATACAGCGGAGATGACGAGTATAACGGACGGGTCCTTGACAGCGGACTGAAGCTTCCGGATAAGGAGGACGAATATGTACAGACGGTTACTGACATGTTCGGTACGCCCTGTTATGTCGTATCGGCTCTGGAGGATAACTACTATATCATCGCGATGCTTCCAATCAGAGAAGCGTCTCTGTTTGGGGTCATCAACCGCGCGATGATGGCCTTGATGGCAATTTTGATCTTCCTGATCATGTATCTGGTTCTTTCAAGACTCCTGAATAAGCATGTGGTGAAAAGCGTCGAGCAGATCAACACATCCCTCTTAAAGATCACCGAAGGAGACCTGGAGGAAAAACTGACCGTCAATGACACGCTGGAATTTCGTACGCTCTCCACGGGTATCAATGAAATGGTCGGCAGATTGAAGGAAATGTTCCTTCAGGCACAGGCCAAGATCGAGGAAGAGCTCCAGAATGCGAAAATTGTACAGACATCCAGTCTGCCGTCCGTTTTTCCGCCATACCCCGACCGGAAGGAACTGGAGATTTACGCCACGATGAATGCGGCCAAGGTGGTTGGCGGCGATTTTTATGATTTCTTCTTTACCGATCTGGATCATTTTGTCATCGTCATGGCAGATGTATCGGACAAGGGCGTTCCCGCTGCGATGTTTATGATGCGGTCAAAGGCGTGCATACGGGCGCAGGCCATGTCGGGCAAGGGACCGGCGCAGATCCTTCGGGAAGCAAACGGGGAGCTGTACAGAGACAATGACAGCGGGATGTTTGTGACGGTATGGCTTGCGATCATCGAGCTTTCTACGGGCCGGGTCGTTGAAGGCAATGCCGGACACACCTATCCGGCCATTTTCAGAAACGGAAGCTTTGCGCTTCGTGTAAACAAGCATTCGCTGCCGCTTGGCATGCTGCCCGACAGAGCTTATACGGAGCAGGAATATACGCTTGATCCGCAGGATGTGATCTTTGTCTATACGGACGGAGTGACGGAAGCGGAGAACGCGGACGGTGAATTCTTCGGAGATGACAGGCTCGTGGAGGTGTTGAACACCTGCAAAGAGTCATCCTGCGAGAAAATGGTTCAATCCGTAAGAGAAGCCATAGGGGACTATGTGAAGGAAGAACCGCAGCACGACGACATCACGATGTGCGCGTTCCGCTATCTGGGAGGGGGAGAGTAGAGGATAGCGTCCGGACATCATCGTGCCCGGATTACGATTTCCATTATTCTGATTTTTCTGTTTCTTCCGGCCATGTTTTTTACCAACGGCGGAGCGCTTGGCGGGTCACCGGTCTGGCTGCTTCCGGGGACCGTCTATATCGCCCTGATTCTCGACGGGAAACTAAAGTTTTTCATGCTCGTCATTCACACGGTCATCATGATCGTCTGCTGGACCGTGGGCTATTACCACCCGGAGTTCATTGTGGAATACTCCCGGGAGGGTAATTTCCACGATGCCTTCGCCGGTCTGTTCATTGTCAGCGCCATCGTTTACATCCTGATCACCTTTCAGAATAATCTGTACCGCAATGAGGAGGAGCAGAAAAACCTGCATCGCCTGTTTAGCAGAGGGCCACGGCATTGGTCAATGCGATCGACGCCAAGGACCGGTATACCCATGGTCATTCCTCGCGTGTGGCCGAGTATTCCAGAAAGATCGCACAAAAGAAGGGCATGAGCCGGACCGAGTGCGAGACTGTCTATTATATGGCGCTGCTTCACGATGTCGGCAAGATCGGCATCGCCGAAAGCATCATCAATAAGGAGGGGAAGCTGACCGCCGCCGTTTCTCTTGTTGACGGGCTTTGGGAGAAGAGAGTAAGATAAAAAGTAAATTGATGTGTGGATTTTGGATTTTCGTTGCATATATCCCTACAGAACCGGAGATCAAGTTCACTTTAGAAGTTCCAGTAAAGGAGGAAAAGAAAATGGCACAGGTAACCGCACAGGATGTCGAAAAGCTCGTGATGGAGATTCCGGAGGGATATCAGCCGCAGCCCTTTACCCCGGTACAGGTACGGGGGATTCTGGATATCCGGGCGGATTTTGAGAGTGATCACGAAGATTGGCTCAACGATATGTGGGACAACCTTACGGAGCAGTACCTGCCGGCGGAGGAGCAGTATCAGC
>JAIKYU010000049.1 GCA_024682835.1 Lachnospiraceae bacterium
GCACTCAGACAGAAGCCTTCGGGCTTTGATCCGTCTGATCTGATCCTCCGGGATCTGCGGAAGTGTCGGAACTGGCAGACGAGCAAGATTAAGGTTCTTGTGACGGATACGTCGTGTGGGTTCAAGTCCCATCTTCCGCAGTACCAAGGAATTGCCGCAATCCTATGTTTATACTGGGATTGCGGTATTTTCATTTTGGGGAAAAGATCAGGTGCAACCAGATGCAATATCCCTTTTTAGCGCGCCGAGGGCTGTCACGGTGTCATACATCCCGTCGTCTATCACAGCAGCATAACTCTGTGTATTATCGTAACTCCAGCCCATGACGCGCTTTAACGCCTGATGATTATCGCTTTTTACCACCCTACTCACAAACAGACGCCGTGCCCCATAATTGCTGATATAAGGCACAGGATGAAAGAAAGAGAAAGGATAACCCGCGTGAATAAGCGAGGGCGTCCGAGAAAGAATAAAATACGCTTATTGATGAGGCTGTCGAGGAGACTGTATCGGAATAATGGCCGAGACAATTCTCCGATAATGATAGGTGGGGAATTTTCTCCGATATTTTGGGGACTTTTTTATTGACAATCACATCTCTCCATTCTATGTTATAGATGCAGTATGCAGCAGAACCGGGTGTTTTTGTATTCAATCCCCAAACCCCGGGGCCATTCAGGATCTGCAGATGGCGGAAAGACTCATCCAGTAACAGGGAGGGAGATTATAGTCATATAAAAGCTTTAAATGACACAAGAAGCTTCATGAACGCTTTAAAGATTGCCTCAAAATACAGGGATTTCAGTCCGGAAGAGGTCGATGACCTTACGGTCCGTTTTTATGTCAGACTGGCGCTCGCGATATCAAACGGAGGCTCTGAGGAAGAAGCTTTAAGGATAATGAGGGATGCTGCCGCAACAACAGTGACTAACCTCTACCTGAAGATACTTGATTATACTTCTTTATCGTGAATTATGGTGAGATTATGAAAAGAAAACCTTTTGTTTTTTCAGTTATTATTGGAATAGCGATTTTGTTTTCTTGCCTGGCTGGATGCAGTGGAAAGAACGAAAATGTAAAGTTTGAGTATTGGAATGAGGATGCTCAGTCACTTGCCGAACTACAAGAATATGTGAAGGATGTGACTGATAAATCTTCTTCTCATTTTATTCCGGAAGAGGACAGAATTGCAGTATTTGATATGGATGGCACAGTGTATGGTGAACTTGCGCCTACCTATATCGAATGGCTGTTGTACGACTATCGCGTGAATGAGGATCCGGTATTTCTTGCGGATGATGCAGAAAAAGCAGTAGCTGATCAGATTGTTGAAGTGATTAAAACAGGCGTTATCCCCGAAAATCTTGAGAAGGAACACGCTGTGCAGAATGCCAGGGTTTATGCCGGAATGACTGTAGAAGGCTATAGGCAGTATGTTCGCGATTATTGTAGCAGGCCGGTGATGGGCTTTGAAGGCATGACCTATAAGCAGGCTTTTTATAAGCCTATGATCGAAGTGGTGGATTATCTTAATGAAAACGGGTTTACTGTTTATATCTGTAGCGGTACAGATAGGATCCTTTGTCGGGAGCTTATCGATGGAGTACTTGCAATAGAAGAGAACCATGTAATTGGCATGGATGTTATGTTAAAGGCCAGAGGTCAGGGTAATACCGATGGTTTGGAATACACGTTTACTTCAGACGATGCAGTGGTCCGCACAGATGAGTTCCTGATCAAAAACGTTAAGATGAATAAAGTCAGCCAGTTGGCGCAGGAATTGGGAAAACAGCCGGTGCTTAGTTTTGGAAACAGCAGTGGAGATGAGAGTATGGGTGTTTATACTACTGCTAATAATCCATATTACAGTAAGGCCTTCATGCTGATTGCTGATGATAATGAACGCGACAACGGAAATCCTGAAAAAGCTTTGGAAAAAGCGGAAAAATGGCGTGAGCATGGCTGGGTTGTTATTTCAATGAAAAATGACTTTAAGACAATATATGGAGACAATGTAAAAAAACGCTAGATCCGTTCCAGTGAGAGTATGAAAGTTTTTCTGTAAACTAAGATTTTCTATGGCAATTGTAGGTTGTTCGGGCGATGTAGAAATGGTTTCTCATCGCCCGTTTGCTTTTCTTGTTATAAACGATAGAGATGGGGTTGTCAATAACAGACAGGAATTCCTGTCTGTATATGATCAGGTGGAGGGAGAGGGATTATTCCGGTAGTCGCCCTTCGTACATGATCGACAGTTCTCCGTAAACCTTGCCCCAGTCGCGAATCGGCATTGACCACTTTTTCGTTGCTTCGAAAGTAGCCAGATAGCATACGTTGAATGCGATATATGCGGTGCAAAGACAAAAGCTTTTAAGTACCTGTCCGAAGATAAGGAGTATGACGATAGCGATCCCGGTTCAAAAAAGGCATACGCTGCGTGGAATAGGAGAAACAATGCCTAACAGACTCATTAAAGAAAGTATTTGCAGAAGTGAAGACATCGACAACCTCTCATGGTTTGAAGAAGTGTTGTTCTATCGCCTGATCGTTACATGTGATGATTACGGGCGGTTTGACGGTAGAGACAAAATAATCCGGAGTGCTTGCTTCCCATTGAAAGAAACGAGTGTTGATGATGTCGCATCAGGACTCAAAAGGTTAGAAGAATTGGGAATGGTTCAGCGATACGTTGTTGATGGAAAACAATACATTCAGCTGACATCATGGGATAGCCACCAGCGGATACGTTCAAAAAGATCAAAGTATCCAGGTCCTAATGGAGAATGCGCAGACACGGACACGGATGATTGTGAGTTGCAGACACGTGACAACGAGTTGCAGACATGTGACAGCAAGTTGCAGCGAAAAACTGCCGAGAATCCGAATCCGAATCCAATCCGAAAGGGACGCGCGCGTTTATCCCGCCGACGGTAGCAGAGGTCCAGGATTATTGCCGGGAACGAGAAAACGGCATAGATGCGCAGCAGTTTGTTGACTTCTACGCATCAAAAGGTTGGATGGTTGGCAGGGGGCGTACGAGGAGGAGTTCGTGATCGATGAGCCTCTGGAGTCGGAGCAGACAGAGCCGGCCCGGAACATACAGGAGCCGAAGCCGCCGGTACAGCAGGCGGAGCCCCCGAGAGAGGAGCCGGTGCAGCCGAGACAGGAGCAGCCGAAGCCGCCGGTACAGCCGGTAGAGCCGCCGAAGCAGGAGCCGAAGCCGGTACAGCCGGTGCAGCCGAAGCAGGAACCGAAGCCGCCGGTGCAGCAGGCGGAGCCGCCGAAGCAGCAGCCGAAGCAGGCAAAGGAGCAGGAGCAGCGGCTCATCGAGGAGCTGAAGAAGTACCCGCCGAAGCGCAGGGATCCCGGCGTACACGCACCGGTCAGGAACAGGATGACGGGAGAGATCCTCATCCGCTCGCATGACATTGATCCGAAAGAGAAGAAGATCGATCCCGGCGATGAGACGCTGCCGCGCGCGATCCTTAACTGCGGCGATGCCGCGGTGCTCAGACAGTACAAGAAAATGTACGGCGACAAGATCAAGTCGTTGCCCGACGGACAGATGTATATCGAGTATCTGGATCAGCGGATCGCGGGCTTAAGCAGGATCGACCAGGTCATGAAGGAGTGCGGACGGCGCACGGAAAGCGGAAAGGGCCCGGTGACTCCGCCGGTGACGACCTTCTTAGACGGGACGGTCATGCTCGCCAATTTCCATCAGGAGGACTTCCAGACCTCACCGCAGGGCTGCTGGTCCGTGGCGCTCTCCAATCTGCTTAAGAGCCGCGGCGTCAACCTCACCCAGAAGGATGTCCGCGCTTTCCGAACGACGAAGACGTTGCAGCAGGGTGAAAACACCAGGGCCCTGGAGACCAATGAATTCAACAACGAAGCCGGTTCCGATCCCTTCAACGACAGTGAGCTGGTGATGAGGACCGCGCCCAATACAGCCATGCACACCTGGGGCTTCGAGGATCTGCCGCCCGCCAGGATCGAAAACGGTGCGATCTACCGGGATGAGGCGGATGACACGGCGGTGGAAGCCATCAGAGAGCAGGTGAAGTACGCGCTGCAGCATGATCATTCGCCGGTGGCGATCAAATACTGCGGCCATTACCGGACCATCGTGGGCATCAGGGGCAATACGCTGCTCTTTAAGGATTCGCGTCAGCCCGACAACGCGGAGATCAGGAACGGCGTCGTTCCGGATCCCGATCACACCCACAGCATAGATCTCTACGAGGTGGTGAAAGAGACGCGGACCCAGCCGGCGGGCTACCAGCGGGATCTGTCCCTGGTCTGGCTCTCGGAGCTTCATAAGGACAAGGTCACCGGCGGGGTGGAGGAGTTAAAGAACTACCAGGATCTGCGGGTTGACAAAGAGGGGAAGGTCACGCTCTCCCGGGAGATGGATCCGATGGTACTCTACCTCGAGGGCCACGCGGACACCGAGTGCGCGAGGACCTCTGCTCAGGAGAAGCACGGACTTCGTCCTTATTACTGGACGAAGTTCCCCAACAAGATCCGGAAGAATCTGTTAAAGGATGCGAAGGAGCCTTCTCGCTCCATCGATGAGCACCTGACGCTGCCGGATGCGCAGCCTTCGCCGCAGACGGGGCAGATCGTGGATCACCTGCTGGTGGCGCCCTCCGGTGGGATCGGAGCCTTTGACGCCGAGCTGATGAACAGCTTCTGGCAGCAGGACGAGAACATGGGACTCTTTACCCTCCTGTCGGATGTCAGCTTTGACGCGAAGGGCAACCTCGTGCCGATCGTGCAGGAGATGGCGGACGAGGCCTATCAGGTGAGCGACACGGTGAGCGGTCACACCTTTGCGCAGCATCTGGTCGTGGCGATCCAGAGCATCCCGGAGGCAGAGCGGAGTGAGGCACAGAATACCGCGCTGGGACTTGCTATGGATCGGATGGAAGCGTGGAAACCGCAGCAGGTGCGGGATATCAGCATCGATGATGTCTATCGCAAGGCGTACGGCAGCACGCCGGTCTCCGGAAGCGCGACGAAGCATCAGCGCCTGACGCCGCCGACCACCGGACCGAATCTCCAGAACGACCGGCAGAATCAGACGGGGCTGGGGAAGAAGTGAGCGTTTTTGTAGGCGTTTTGTGGGACAAAATATGGTATGATGAATTTGCTGTGTGGGTTTTTGACGCGCAGCGCATATATCCCTACAGAACCGAAAAACAGGTAATACTGTGAGATTCCAATAAGGAGGAAAAAGAAATGGCACAGGTAACCGCACAGGATGTCGAAAAGCTCGTGAAGGAGATCCCCGAGGGATATGAGCCGCAGCCCTTTACCCCGGTACAGGTACGGGGGATTCTGGATATCCGGGCGGATTTTGAGAGTGATCACGAAGATTGGCTCAACGATATGTGGGACAACCTTACGGAGCAGTACCTGCCGGCGGAGGAGCAGTATCAGC
>JAIKYU010000051.1 GCA_024682835.1 Lachnospiraceae bacterium
CTCATCATGCTCTGCGTAGCGGTCAGCAAATCCTTTTTCTTTCAGCCACGCATATACTTTATCGTTCTTCATGCCGGGTCCCTCATTTCAATAAAGGCCTTTATCGTCTCGGCGGTATCTTCTTCGGACATCTCTGTATTATCAATGAAAAGTTGGAACTTGGACCGGTTTCTTCTGAACCAGCCATTATACTCGATATGAGGCCTTATGATCTCATCCGAAGTAAACCCTCTTTCAGCCGGCCTGGCCTTGAGACGGCTTTCGATTACTTTATCAGTCGGGCACAAGGCGATGAAATATGATGCTTTTATCTCCGGCGGGGCAGCTTCATACATTCACTCCGCCGCCCATACAACTGGTGTATTCCATCTTCACATAAATCATTTCCCCATTCCCATCGCCATTCCCAGGACATATGGGATCAGCCAGATTGCCCAGACAATAAGGCTGAAGCGGTGAAATGTTGATTTTTCCGATTCTTTGCCACGGATCATAACAATGATCGCCCAGATCGCATGGGCCAGCATGAGGATAATGGCAATCGCACCGGTAATACTGTGAATGCTCATCAGAGCGTTTCCGCTGTTACCGGAGGCCATCCTTGTCATGAGCGTTGTTCCCGTTGTGTCCATGACAAACCCGGCAAGGAAAAATGCCACATGAGGCCATTTCAGCAGTTTAGCCCTATGTTCACTCCATACGCCGATTGAATAGAAGATTAGCGCGAGCGTAATGGTAATGATAGCAAAGATCAATGTCATACTCATCTTATGCTTCCACAATCTGATACTGCATCAGTTCATACTTCAGTCTGGTTCCTTCCGCGACACCCTCCGGAAGGAGTGCGCGTGCCACCAACTTTAGATCATCAGACTGTATATCTGTTCGGCGAAGATTTGCGTAATCCCCGTCGATGCTGGTTACTTCGTAATACCAGGTTTCCATAGGGTACCTCTCAAAAATCATTTTCACAACACCGTCCATTATATCAACCCCGCATTTTACTGGCAAGAAATGACATGACTGCAATACACGGAAAATGGACCGATCCCTCAAGATCCGCCCTTTGCTGTAGTCTTTCCGCATGAAAATGACAGGATCAGTACCTATGGCTCATCAGCACCTTCTTTAATGCCTTCCCGGCCTCATAGAGCACCTGTCCTTCAGACGGGGAACAGTCCGACAGAAGTACCGCAAAATCATTGAGATACCGATTCCCGGAAACCCGTTCTTCTCCGTAAAGCAGTTCATCGATCGAAAGTTCCAATCGCTCCGACAGATTGACAAGTACGGTCAGGCTCACCTGCTTGCGCGAGTTTTCGATCTCCCCCAGATACTGCGGAGAGATCCCGACCAGTTCCGCGAGCAATTTCTGTGTGAATCCGATCTCCCGGCGGCGCTGTTTTATCCTCTGACCCAGTTCCTTGAAATCAATTTCCATAAGTCACCTCCTGTTCAAAAAAATATGCAAATACAATCTGCTACAGGCGATAACTTCGACTACAGTATCAGATGTGTGCAAAAAAGCGAAGCTGTCGCAGAAACGAGATGATATGAACATGAAATATCGCGAAATAACGCCTGTGTAAAAAGGATAGCATTTTCATATCCTAGTTCTTTTGCACGGTTGAGCAGATCTGGATGATTTATGAGCAAGACATAATTCTTTTCTATACTGCTGAAATCCAATGCCATGACAAGTCCTCCGTCATCAGCTATTTATACATCTTTCCCAACGCCCTTACTTCTTTTCCGAATCTTTCCACTACGTTTTCGGGAGCTATGATCTCAACATCAGTACCCAGGGCGAAAATCCATCCGAGGAACTGATCACTTACTGCGACATCAAAGGATGTCTGGGACCAGCCTTTGGCTTTGTCCGGCGTGATCGTGATATCCTTACCGAATCTGTCGATAAAGACACCGACAAGGTGATCCTTGAAGCGGACTCTGACACGGGTATCCTCGCCGCTGAACATACCGAAGCTTTTCTTTGCATATGCCGCCAGGTCGAAACTCCGAAACTGTTCCCGACCAACACGGGCTTCCTTTGTAATGCCTATGTGCTGCATCTTGTCGACACGATAGTGCTTAATCTTACCTGCCTCCGCGTCAAATGCGATCAGGTAGTAGTTTTCATCGTCCCAGGTGAGAGCCCAGGGGCTGACCTGATAGAGGGTGTCTTTTCTGGGTTCCAGTTTCTTCTGTGTGTTCCACTGCATGTATTCGAACCGGATCTGCTTGTTCTCCGCGATCGCACGGTGAATATCGTCCACGATGTAATAGATACTTTCGTTCATGGTCTTGATGCGTCCCTGCACCACGACCTGACGCTGTAGCTGCATGGTCTCATACTGGCTGGTCAGGGTCATGAGCTTTTTGATCAGTTCCCGTGACTTCTTTTCCGTGATGAACTTTGATGACTGGATGGCATCCGTCAGGAGTTTCAGCTCTGCGATCTCAAACTGCTTGGAGGACACGTGATAGAAGTATTCCCGACCTCGCTGCTCGCCGATCACCTCGATTCCAAGGACTTCCAGCGCCCGGAGATCATCATACAGACTCTTGCGATCGGCGGTTACATCGTATTCTTCGAGATATGCCTTGATCTGCGGCATGGTGAGTTCATGGTCTTCGTCGGTCTTCTCCAGCATGATACGGCTGAGATAGTAGAGTTTCAGCTTCTGATTTTTTCCCTTAGGCATAAGTCACCTCCTGCTCGAACATGGTACAGTACACCTATTATACCATGTCTTTCCAATGCAGGGTGATTTATAACCCAATCCCAAGTTCCGGATTTAACACGCGTCACATCTAATCTGTGTTTTCTTCTTTTGCATGAGTGATCTCATGCATCTCGTTTGTGGAATGCGCTACCTCCAGAACATTTCCATCAGCATCATAGATCTCATAAACCGGCACATCACCGTCATAGTAATGATTGACGTTATACCCATCGACCTGAAGCCTTACCGGATAAGTCCGTTCCTCCGACTCATTCATAGTATTTTCATCATCTTCATATTCAGAAAAAAAATCCCTCATTCGTCCCATATCAATCCCCCTCGTTTAATCCCTGTTTTTATCAAATTTGAAATAAATAGCTTTATAACTGCTCAAAAACACCCTTTTCATCGTTCCATAAAACACCACATGTCTTTTTCAAATTTCTTTTTTCGCATACCCCGATCAGCTCTGCCTTGTCCCTTGGTGCATCGATGTCGTAGTATGCATCACGATAGATGAGGATTGCCTGATCATATACACCTCCTGAAAGATTATCTACCCTGATATCCGTGATCCTTGGATGCTTGTCCCTGCGTCTTTCCAGTTTTCGGGAGAGCTGGGTCAACACGATCATGGCTGTTTTATGTTTCTTGGCAATCCTTTTCAGCTTTCTTAAGTATTCAGCAGGGGTATTATCCGGCGTCCCATCGTTTGTTTCTGTGATATTGTCATGGATCAACTGCAGATAATCAAAAATGATCAGATCTGTAGACGAGTTCTCTTCACTATCACACCAGTATAGGTATAGGGCTCCGTGTCCAGGATCTCATTGATCTGGCGTTCTACATGTTCGATCCGTTTGTCGAGATCGGTCTCATTGACCTCAAAGCCTTCGTCGCCAAGCTCTCCCATGACGCTGTAGGTCAGCATCTCCAGTTCCTCCAGCGTGTCCACATCACTGCAGTGATACGCCAGAACAGCTCTGGTCCAAAGATCATGCAAATCTTCCCGTTCCATCGTCTTGCGGTTGATGTCCGGATGCAGTTTCTTGGCCAGGCGCCGATAGAGCTTTTTGGCACGTTGCAGGGTAAACTCGCTCACGGTGTGGGAATCCTTTGCCCGTCTGTTTTCTTCGACCATTTCGGCCAGTTCGGCGTAGTACAGTTTCATTTCCTTTTCGATCTCCGCTTCCATGAGAGAAGGATAGATACCCTCGCCGCGGTTGATCATCTTCATGCACCAGGCGATCGACTTTTTCTTTTTGATGCACTCCACCCGGATCTCGAAGTTGTCCTTGATGAGCTCGCCGAATTCGAGCGTATACGCGATCTGATAAGACGATGCCTTTTTCAGAAGCTGATCACGCTTTACGAGGAGCTCTGCGTAACTGTCAAATCGGTCTTTCACCTGGTTTTCCACTAACACCAGATCATTCATGCTACCACCTCCCAGTTATAAAATGCATCATACAGTGCCGTTACCTTTCCCCGTCTATCGCTGCCTTTTGACAAAGCTCCGAGAAGTCCCGGTAATACCTGCCTTCAAAGCGGATCGCGCGGTCCTCGTCATCCGTGGCTTCAATCCGGTATGTCTTCCCGTTGTAGGTAAACTCCCAGATCCCCGGCTCATTCGCAAGGAAGAACAAGTCATAGAAGTTGAACATATCTTTGTTAAGTGGTTTCAGTTCATACATGTTGTTGACAATCCTTCCCATCGTGTCGATGTATCCCCAGAACGATTCCAGGGAGATCCTCTCCGCCAGAAAGCTCTTTGCCTGTTCAAGCAGGGAATACGCCTTGTCTTTGTCTCCGTCCCCTGCAAGGATGCCCGCATACCGCCAGGCGATCTCGGGGAACGGTTCGTTCAGATATTGGGGATCCTTGACTTCTTCATAGGCCTCTTCGATGATCTTCCGATATCTCTTTTCATCCTTTTCTACGGCGTATCCGTTGTGATACATGTCTGCCAGCTTGTACTTGCACCAGAGGCTTCGCGGGTACTCTTCATGGGCGATGTCCGCGCCGCGGGAGAAGTACTCAAAAGCCTTCTTATAATCCTTCTCGCCGTGCTGCCCGTAGTACCACATGTATCCCAGTTCCTCCAGAGCGGGGCCGAAATTATACTCGGCGGCCATCTCCAGATATTTGATTTCCAGGTCAAAGCGCTTCTTCGTGCAGTAGTGCCAGCCAAGGTTGTACATGTATTTGGGGTTCTTTGTCTCCTCGATCAGAAATCCCAGGGCCTCGGTGTAAAGAAACTCCTGATCCTCTGTCGGACTGGATGTGTCCATGAAATCCTGCTCGATCTGTGATGCTTCCGCTATCGTCATAAGGGTTTTCCACCTGTATTCAGTCTATCAGGCGTTCCTGCCGGACCGGTCGCCTTGCCGGCGACATTTACTCGCTTTCTATCCCGTCGTTCTTACAGATATCGAAGTACTCGCAGGCCGGACAGAAGTGGTGGCAGAACCGACCGCTGCCCTTGAAACGGCGCAGCATCCAGAATAAAAGTTTCTTCATCATGAAATCTCTCCCTTTTTTCGGACGTATTTCCTGTAATACGCCAGCACATGAGCCCGCGGGAACAGATACCTGACCTTCTCGCAGGAGTGGACATACCATTCCGGGATACCTGCCGCCTGCATGGTCTCCAGCATGCCGTCTTTCCAGCCCCTGCTGTTGGCCTTACCTTTGCGGACATATTCGGCGATCTCAAACGCTTTCTCCCGCTCAATACCGTGATCCAAGAGATATTCATATACATCCTCCCGGGTGGCGATCAGCTCCTTCAGAGGAGCTGTACCGTCACGCAGAAGGACTTCCGCGTTATCCGTCCAGGTCCCAGTGCTCAGTGACATGCCGAAGCATTTCACATATTCCGCATCCGTTTTGGGATCACATGCATCCAGGATCTCCTTTTCGATGAGCTCGTCTGCACTGGCAAACCCGTTTCTTCCTTCGGCCACCGTGATGCGAAAGGAGTCA
>JAIKYU010000055.1 GCA_024682835.1 Lachnospiraceae bacterium
CCTGATACCGCTTCTTTCATGCGTTCCCTGTGTATTTCATCCGCGATTTTCAGAAATCCGGTAAATGCCGCGCTGTGCGTGACGTTTTTCAGATAGCCGTAGTGGATGGTGAATCTGGCGCTCTCTCCGAGGGGAAACACATGAAACGGGGAGAGCGATTCATCGTGCAGAATATTTGCGGTGATCATCCGTGGGAAAAATGAGAATGCGGTGCCGCTGCGGCAGATCTCGATCTGTGAATAGAAGGATTCCGCTTCTGCGCGGATCGGTGCCAGAGAGATGTTTTCTTCCATGAATCGATCCGCGAAATGGGCGACGATGTTGTTGCGCGCACTGCGGACATAGGGACAGCTCTTCAGGAGAGAAAATCTTCCGGTGGTTTTGAGCTCGCGGATCACCGCGTCGGCCGCTTCCCCGTAGGTGTCCCTGAACAGGGAGTCCGTAGCCAGCAGCACGATTTCATCCTCAAAAAGCGGAAAGCGTTCGAAGGCGGGATCATGCTCCGGAAAGCTGGCAATGGCCATGTCAATATGTCCCATGCGCAGCATATCAATCAGATCATCCCCGGGCTGCTCGACAAAATGGAGCTGTACCTCCGGTTTCTCTTCACTGTGCCTGAAGCTTGAAATGACGTTTGCGAGCCGCTGAATCGCTCCGGGATAGGAAACACCGATGGTGATGGTGCTTTCCCCTTCGTTGTTCAGCAGAGCAAGCGAGCTCTGCATCTTCCGGTAGTCCCTGAGCAGCCCTGTCGCGTAATTAAACACGATCTTCCCGGCTTCTGTCAGCTGCAATGGCTTGGAACGGATAAACAGCCGATGACCGATCTCTTTTTCCAGTGCGGCAATCTGGCCGCTCAAGGTCTGCTGGGTGATATACAGACGTTCGGCGGCATTGGTAAAGCTGCGAACCGTAGCGGTGGCCACAAAATAATCCAGATTCTGAAAATTCATAACCGATTCCCCACAGGCATTTACCTGTATTATATCCGACGATATTCTGTTTCACAAGAGGGAAATGATCTGATAGATTATTCTCAGGCCGTATGCTGCAGATCTCCCCAAGGTCCCCCAAGCCCATGTGTATGGAGCTGATGTAGCTGCGGCTTTTTTGTTGTCTTAAAGAGGGTCCGTCAGAAGGTCACCTCTCCGTCATGGGAAAGCAGGGAAACGCTTGTGATTCCCGTGAGGGAGGAAATCTGTTCTGTCAGCTTCTGTCCGTTTTCCTCCGGAATGCGCAGCTCTGTGACCAACGAAAGCTGTCCGTCCGTGATGGAACGCGTCTTGATGTGATGAGAGGAGGAAAGGGAACGCACGATCTTTTCGATTTCCTGATCCAGTCCTTCACGCAGACTTCCGTTGATGACCAGAATCATGGGCGCTCTGGCAACCGGCAGGCGATCGAGGATAAACAGCAGGACCGTGACCGCCAGGGAGGCCAGAACGGCAATCTCCGCAAGACCGGCACCGCAGATGATTCCGACACTGATGGACCAGAAAAGGAAGACCAGATCCATCGGATCCTTGATGGCCGTGCGGAAGCGCACAATGGAAAGCGCCCCCACCATCCCTAAGGAAATTACGATGCTGGATTGAATGGTCAGGATGATGGCTGCCGTGATGACGGCCAGCGCGACCAGCGAGGTGTTGAAGCTTTTGGAGTAGAAGGTGCGTCTGGTGAGGATCCGGTAGCAGGCGAAGATATACAGTCCGAGCAGAGCCGTGATGAGAAGCGCCGCGGCGATCTGAGACGTGCTGGTGGCCGATGTGTCATAGGTGCTCAGAAAACTCTTTCGAAAGATATCCTGGAATGTCATGATCGTGCATACCTCCTGCATAAACAGTATTTTGAAAACGAAAGCTGCTGCATATTTTGCATCTGTACAGCGCGGTAGACCAAATCCGGAAGAAAAGCGTCATATTTAACCTCCAGAAGCTGAACGCCCGTCGGCAGAATGGGACGGGACGGCAGCTGCCCTTCAAAAAAACATCCGATCGCGTCCGAGGAACCGATGTTCCGGTCAAAGGTGACTCGCACATTGCCCGGGGCATAGATCCAGGGGGTGCGCTCATACTGGACGATCACCCTGGGCGCATAGCCCGCTGTCCGTTTGAGCAGAAGCAGGCGGTTCAGCAGAGGGGGATACTGATCCGAGGGAAGCGGAACATGTTCTTTGTTCATCAGCTCCTCGTATTGGGAGCGGGTAAGAAGGCAGGATTGCTTCCGGATCATTCCCGATTCCCTGCGTTTGCATTCCAGTGCGATCCGCTCATCGCTCCGGTCGTAGATGCGGATGCGCCATTTTTCTCTGGGCGAGGTACCGTCCTCGTTTTCCTGCAGGCAGCGTCCCGCAGGGTCGTCAAAATAGATGCTGCGGATCTGATACCGGCCGTTTGCCCCGACATGCGGGTCGGGCTGCATCAGCGTACGCAGCCGGATGTCCAGCATGGCAAGTTCTGCATCGGAACACAGATATTTCAGTTCGTGGCGAAAATCCGGTTGTTTCATACTTGTTTTGCCCTCATAGGTGCTTATATCAAAAAATATGTTGGGGCGGGTCCCAAAAACTCGATTTGCGTCATATGATGACCCGGATTGTTTCGCGCTTCGCGCTCTCACAATCCGGCCCAACATTCGCAATCCGCTGCGATGCCCTGAAAAACGGGCATCTTGCTACTTGCTCATGTTGGGGGTGGGTCAAAAGCTCATGCGGCGCTTCATGCAAGCATGAGCGCCGCATGAGCTTTTGACCCTGTCATCATATCATTATAGGAAAAACTATGATAGAATTCAATGAGTATGAATATCGGAAAGCACGGAAAAAATAGAGTACGTGTCCGGACGCTCTGGTTTCCTTTGATGGTGGTGCTCGGAGCGCTGGTTTATTTTGGAATGCGCGGGACTTTGGGATCATCTGCCGCGCAGAGGGTTGATGCACAGGATATCTCCTTTGGCTTTGAGGGATTTGAGAAGACGAGGATCCGCGCGGAGGCCGCGGATAAGAACAACGAATCCTTCGCGGTGTATCTCCCTTCCGGTTTTGGGAATGTACGCGTTTTCTGTCCGGGCGGGTGCACGCTCACCCTGGACGGAATTGCTTTCCGGAATGGGGATGACGCGGGTAATGCGCAAAATCCCGGTTCCCATACCTTTGCCTTAAGGAAGGACGCTGATCAGTCGCTTTTGTGCGGTGGATCGCTCACCGTGTACGAGGCGAAGCAGGTCGGCACGATGCTTCTCGAGGTGAAAAAGGGCTCGCTGGACGAGGTGCATGCCGATCCGGACGGAAAGACCAGACTCGCGGGCACATGCCAGACCAGAAATGCGGACGGAACCCTTGATTCCGGGGTTGGCTGCACCCTCAGGGGACACGGCAATCTCACCTGGACCGGAGGAATGCAGAAGCGGGCATACCGGATCGATCTGGAACGCAGCACCGGGTTTCTTGGTATGGGGGAACAGAGAGAGTGGGTGCTTTTGTCTGACTGGTTTGATCCCTCCTTCCTGAACAACCGCATTGCGCTGGAGAGTGCACGGATGCTGGAATGTCCGTACACGCCGGAGGACAGCTATGTCAATCTTTATGTGGACGGTTGTTACCGCGGGTTGTATCAGCTGGCTCAGAAGATTAGTATGGACAGCGGGACCCTGGATCGTGCCGGAGCGGACGGCGAATGGCTGCTGGAGTTTGATTTTTACGGCCGCATGGATCATTCGTCGCCGGGATTTGAGACGGTACTTCAGTATGTGAGCGTCAAGTACCCCAAGAGCCTTTCGCCGATTGATCTGGACATGATCCGTAACCGCACCGTTTTGGCAGAACAGGCGGTCATGTCGCATTCCGACGCCTGTGTGAAGTGGCTGGACATCACCTCCTTTGCCAGTCAGTATCTGCTCAGGGAGGTGTACTTTGAAAAGGATGTGGATTATTCCAGCATGTATTTCTACAAACGCAGGGAGGACCCGCTGTTCTACGCCGGTCCGGCCTGGGACTTTGACAGACTGCTTGGCAGAGATGACAACACGCTTGATTATGCCGGTCTGGAGACCTCCTGCCTGTGGATTCCGGGAATGACGGGAGAATCCGAGGTGGGAAGCGGCTGGTACAGGGAGCTGTATGAGACGCCTGTTTTTTTCGACGAAATGGCGCGCATCTACCGCACACGATTCAGCGACCTTCTTGAGGAACTGGCCGACCGGCGCATTCCGGCCTGGGAGGAGGAGCTTCGTTCTTCGGTCGTGATGGACCATGCGAAATATCGTTCCCAATCAGATGGCGCCAAAGATCAGCTGTCGTCGGCAGAGACGGCCTTCGGGCAGGGTGTGGCGCGTGCTTCCGGATGGCTTCGGGAGAGGAAGGCTTTTCTGGACGCCCTCTGGATCGATCAGAGTCCCTTTGCGCAGGTGGTGTTTTACAGCCGGTGGATTGAGGACAACGGACACGATCTGATCTGCTGCATCAGTCCGGGCGGGACGCTTCCCGCCGTGCCCGCAGCGGACGGCATCGTCGGCTGGTGCGATGAAAATGCCCGTCCGGTCCGGGCGGGAGAGCGGATTACCGGGGATATCACGCTGTACCCGGTGTATGAGAGACAGGAGGATATTCCGGGAGCGGATCCGATGCGCTTTTGCACGGACAACACGGAATTCTGACAAGAACACCCGATAAAACAACGATTCACAGGAGAGGAGGAACTGCAATGCCTGCATGGTTGAAGGACGCTGTGTTTTACGAGATCTATCCGCAGTCGTTTCGGGACACGAACGGCGACGGGATCGGAGACTTTCCCGGAATTATCGAAAAGCTTGGCTACATCCGGGAGCTTGGGTGCAATGCGCTGTGGATCAATCCATGCTACGATTCGCCCTTCAAGGATGCCGGTTATGACGTCCGGGATTACAAAAAGGTTGCGGCGCGCTACGGTACCAACGAGGATCTGGTGAGGCTGTTCAAAGAAGCCCACGCGATGGGCATCCGCGTGCTGCTGGATCTCGTGCCCGGACACACCTCGGAGGAGCATCCCTGGTTTCGGGAGAGTCAGAAGAGTGACGACAATGAATATGCCGGACGCTATATCTGGACGGACGGGTGGCTCGCGGGAACACCGGGGCACCCGTACATCGCGGGAGAGAGCATACGCCCTGCCTGCTATATGCTCAATTTCTTCAAATGCCAGCCGGCGCTGAACTACGGCTTTCTTCATCCGGTGTACGGATGGCAGTCTTCGACAGATTCGCCGGAGGCACAGGCTACCGTGGAAGCCATGAAGGACGTGATGCGGTTTTGGCTGGATCAGGGCTGCGACGGATTCCGGGTTGATATGGCAGACTCTCTCGTCAAGGATGATGACGAAAGGAAATCCGGCACCTGCGCGATCTGGAGAGGAATCCGTGCGATGCTTGACCGGGATTATCCGGAGGCGGCCCTGATTTCAGAGTGGAGCAATCCTGAGCTCTCCCTCGGATCGGCGGGATTTCACATGGATTTCTATCTGGATCACCGCGGCAACGGGTACAACCTGCTGTTCCGTGATTATGAGAATCACGGAGGGGATGGGACCGCATCGGATCACAGCTTTTTCAGGGAGAAGGGGCACACAACGGATGCGAACGGCAAAGCCGATATCAGGCGCTTTCTGGATGATTATCTGCCGAAGCTTGCAGCGACGAAAGACCGCGGATACATCAGCTTTATCTCCTGCAATCACGATACCAGACGTCCCCGGTGGAGCCTTGACGAACGGGAGCTGAAGGTGGCCTACACCTGCCTCTACACGCTGCCCGGTGTTCCGTTTGTCTATTACGGGGACGAGATCGGCATGCGTTACCAGCCCCTTCCCACCCATGAAGGCGGCTATGACAGGACCGGCTCCCGGACTCCGATGCAATGGGGCAGTGGAAAGAACCTGGGTTTTTCCGATGCGGATGCCGGGCTTCTCTATCTGCCCGTCGATCCGTCGCCGGACGCGCCGACTGCGGAGAAGGCTATGGCGGACGCGGATTCTCTCTATCACACCTTGAAGCGGGTGCTGGCTCTTCGTCATGCGCATAAAGCCCTGCAGGCGGACGGCGAGTTCAGGGTGCTGGTTGCTGAAAAGGAACAACTGCCCTTTGTCTACGCCAGAGAGGAGGGGGGAGAACGGATCGTCGTCGCACTCAATCCTTCCGCGGACCGGGTGCAGGGTGAGATCGGGGAAGCGGTGACGAACCAGTTGTTTGCCGTCGGAGATGTGAGCTGGACCGCAGGGGATAACACGACGCTTGATCTGGGACCGCAGTCCGCGGCGATCCTTATCTGACAGCAACAGATGGACGAAAGAACTGACCGGACATCCGGCGTGACAGCCTACACCTATATTCTGGAATGTGCCGACGGCACACTCTATACCGGCTGGACAAACGATCTGGAAAAAAGGGTGAAGGATCACAACACGCCGGGGAAGGGAGCCAGATATACCCGGGGCCGGATGCCCTGCAGACTGGTTTACTATGAGGAGTTTCCGGACAAAGAGAGCGCCATGCGTCGAGAGTGGGAGATCAAGCACAGGCTTACGCCCCGGGAAAAGAGAGCGCTGGTCGCTTCCTCTGCTGCTGTTTTGCGTCGACAGGACGCGGAATGACAGCAGAAAAATCATCGCAGACGGATTTGACAAAGGCAATTGTGGTGTTATACTAGAGAACATGCAGAATGGGACGGAAAAAAACTGGAAGGAACTGATATTTCCGGTTATCTGGGAGGCGCTGTTTGTCGCCTCCTGTCTTATGATCGCTCTGAGGGATGACAAAAGGCATTTTACCCTGACGCTTTATTTCATGTTTGTCTTTTATCTGGGACTGATTGTCCGGTATCACCGGGATTTTTCCATCCGGGCGTTTCTTGGCGGCTTCCTCAAATGGAAGGAATTCATCCTGCCGGTTCTGTGCACGGCGGCTGGGGTAGCCTTCTCGCGGGCCGTGTTTTCCTGTATCAGTACGCGGCTGTTTTCCTCCTCGCTGAAGATCATCTTGCCTCTGGCATACAGCAGCAGCGTGTTTGAACTGGTGCTGTTTGCCGTGACGGTCATGGCTTTGCAGCCGGTGGCCTGTGAACTGTTTTACCGCAGAGGCTGTATCTTTTTTTCCGGCCGGTGGATGGTTCTTTTGACCGCCCTGGCGGGGATGGCAATGGAAGCCGTCGCCCGGAGTGCAACCCCTTTGGGAATGCTGGAAACGGCGATGCTTGCCGTTCCTTTTGTCATTTCCTACTGTGTGACGAAAAATGTGTACATTCCGCTGTTTGTTCACCTGATTCTGAACATCATCATCAATATGCCGGATGTGGTCTATGATTTCATGCGACTCGCGCTCGCCTGAATCCACCGGATGCGGGCTTCTGTCAAGGCTGCGCATCCGATCGGTGCGCAGGCATCTTTTTACCGGTTTATCCGGCCGGATTCTGTTTCTTTTTTTTCCGTTGCTTATCACTGCCTGTGGAGGACAGGAGACCTCGCCCCTGCAGGAGGACAGCAAAGCGTATATCTGGCGCTTTGAGGACATTTCGCTGTCCGCTGCTTCCGGGGATGAGGAGAGCGGTGCGCCGGATATGGAGGAATCCGAAGGCGCAAGCGCGGAAGCCCTCGTCAAGCTGAAGGATCAGATCGGTGTGGTCATGCAAAGCTCCGGAATGGCCGGAGCGGAGATCTATTACCTCCCGGTCGGAGAGGACGACAAAACGGAGGAGCCGGTACCGCTTTCGGATCCGGAGGCACTCGATTCGGAGAGTACGTCGGTTTCCTTTGCCCGTTACTGCACCGACGGGGATACCCTCTATGCACTGAAGCGGATCTCTAAGACGGATGAAGAGACGGGAGAGGAGAACAGCCGGTATGAGCTCGTTTCCTTTGCGGCGGACGGCACGGCCGACGGACACTTTGACCTGACGGATCCCGCAACGGAGTCCGCGATGGATTACTACTACGTCGAAAACATGTATTCGATGGGTAACGGGCAGTTATTGTTTGTAGATTCCAACGGGATCTTTTCCTATGATACAAATAACGAGAAACGCAGACAGATCTATCAATCGACGGAAAGCTATTTTGATGCGACGTGCTGTGTCCTGAAGGACGGACGGGTGTTGATGGGAAACTGGGGAAGCTCCGGATTTGAACTTCGCGAGCTGGATAAGGAGACGGGGAAGCTTTCGGATCCCCTGCCGTTTCCCTCAGATGGCAGGCAGTTTTATGCGGGAGAGCTGCACGACTGTTATTATTACAGCAGCCGGGCACTCTGGTACTATGATCTCAAGGGAAACAAATCCGGCAAGGTGATCGATTTTCTGGCCTCCGATATGATGGTGGACGATGTGCAAAGCATCGTAGAACTTTCGGACGGCCGGATTGCAATGCTGACGTCCTCCTGGGGGGACGGGGACCGCACGGAAACCATACAGATCGGCACCCATGTGCCGCCTAAGGACGTGAAGGATAAAGCGGACATCACGATCTCCTGTGTGTACGCGGACAGTGCCGTGATCCGCAAAGCGGTGGCCTTTAACCGCGAGAGCGAGGAGTATCGTATCCGGATCGTGGATTATTCGGGCTATGCCACCGAGAACGACTGGGACGCGCCCTACAAAAAGCTGAATACCGATATCATTTCGGGCAATATTCCGGATATTCTGCTGATCAGTGATCAGCTGCCGGTGGAGAGTTATATCAGCAAGGGAATCCTGGCGGATCTGTCGGATTATCTTGCGACGGACGAGGAACTGTCACAGGTTTCGTTTCTGAACAATGCATTTGACGCCTATCGTGTCGGCGGAAAGCTCTACCGCCTGATCCCTGCCTTTATGGTCTACACCGGCGTTGCACGCACGGACATGCTGGACGGCCGGAAAACCCTCACCATGCAGGAACTGATAGACATCTGCAACGAGAGGGGGATTGATCTCAGGGGGAGTATGGGCGACATGACGAGAGATCAGCTGCTCTCCACCCTGCTCTATGTGCAGGGGGCGGAATATGTCGATCTGGAGACGGGTAAATGCGACTTTGATTCCCCGGCGTTTATTCAGCTGCTGGAGCTGGTAAAGCTGTTCCCGACCAAACGCAACGACGAAAGCTATTACGAAAACCAGCGGGCATACCGGGACGGGAGAGCCGTGCTGATGCTGCGCGGGATCAGCAGCTTTGATGATTATCTGGAGCTTCGGTACGGAAGCTTCGGGCAGGATATAACCATGGTGGGAATTCCCGGAGGAAACAGCAGCGGCTCCGTGGTTCTGCCGCAGCTGCAGATCGCCATCACCACCTCGACAAAGCACCCGGAGGGCGTGTGGCAGTTTGTCAGGAGTTTCCTGTCCAAAGAGTATCAGGATAAGCTGGACTGGGGGCTTCCCGTCCGAAGGGACAGCCTGGCGGCACTCGCCGAAAAGGCAAAGGTGAAGCCGTACTATCTCGATGAAAACGGAGAGAAGGTGGAATATGACAGGACCTACTGGCTCGGCGGCATGGAGGTGCCGATTCCGCTGCTTTCCGATGAGGAGGAGGATCTGGTGACCGATTTTCTGGCCGGATGTGATCGCCGGGTATATGACAACGGCACGGTGATCAATATCATCAATGAGGAGGCGGCCGCCTTTTTTGAGGGGCAAAAAAGCGCGGAGGACGTGGCGGCCATCATTCAGAGCCGGGCACAGATCTACGTGCATGAGAACAGATAGATTTTATAACTGCGAACACAAAAGGGAAGGGGGAACAGATGAATATTTCGTATGACGAGGCTGCAGGGATTTTCCGTCTGGACGCGGGAGGGATGACGTATGTGCTCCGCGTGACGGACGAGGAGGGATTTCCGGGACATCTGTATTTCGGAAAAAGAGTGGGGGAGGACGACATTTCCTATCTGGCCAGGACGGAGGAGATGCCCTGGCTTCCTTCCGGAAATGTGAGAGACCGCTGCTCCTTCCTGGATTCCTTTCCGCAGGAATATCCCGGGAACGGCGTCGGCGATTTCCGGAGCCCCGCGGTGTGCGTGACGGATGAAAAGGGACAGACCGGGGTGCAGCCGCTTTATGTCAGTCATCAGATCGAGCAGGGAAAAAAGACGCTTCCCGGGCTTCCGTCCACCTTTGGCACGCAGAAGGATTCCATGACGCTTTCGCTTTTGCTGGCAGACCGGGAGACCGGACTGGAGCTGACTCTTTGCTACACTGTTTTTGAGGGAATTCCCGCCGTGGTGCGAAGCGTCCGGGCACACAACAGAGGAGAGAAGACGATAGCGATCAGGCGGCTCATGTCCTGTTCGCTTGACATGGATGTGCAGGATCTCCGTCTGCTTACCTTAAACGGTACCTGGGGGAGAGAAAAGCACAAGCAGATCCTTCCGGTGGGAATCGGGACGCAGCAGGTTTCCTCGATCCGCGGGATTTCCTCCCATCAGGCACATCCGTTCCTGGGTTTGATGGCGGAGCATGCCGGACAGGAAAGCGGGGAGGTGTACGGCTTCAACCTGATCTATTCCGGCAATTTCCTGGCTCAGACAGAACGGGATCAGTTTGACCGGGTGCGGGTGCAGCTGGGTATCCATCCGAAGGATTTTTGCTGGGAGCTGGCACCCGGCGAGAGCTTCCAGTCCCCGGAGGCGGTGCTCGTCTACTCCGCAGAGGGAATAGACGGCATGACGCACGCCTTCCACGAGCTCTTCCGCAATCATCTTCTTCGCAGCCCGTGGCTGTACAGGGAGCGGCCGGTGCTCATCAACAACTGGGAGGCGACTTTCTTCGATTTTGATCTGGAAAAGCTGCTGACTATTGCAAGACGGGCCGCAAAGGAGGGCATCGAGCTGCTGGTCATGGACGACGGGTGGTTCGGAAGGAGAAAGGACGATAACTCCTCCCTCGGGGACTGGACGGTCAACGAGGAAAAACTCCCCGGCGGCATCGCTCGGCTGTCTGAGGAGCTTGCAAAACTTAACATGAAGCTTGGAATCTGGTTTGAGCCGGAGATGGTTTCCCCGGATTCCGACCTGTACCGTGCGCATCCGGACTGGGCCTTCTCCTTTGACGGACGCACGCCCTGCCGCGCCCGCAACCAGTATGTACTCGATCTCACGAGACGTGAGGTGCGGGATGCGGTCTTTGATCAGATTGCCGCGGTGCTGGACAGCGGTGAGGTGGCCTATGTGAAATGGGATATGAACCGGCCGCTGACGGACGTGGCTTCGCACGCGGAGGGAGGACAGTCGGGGGCGTTGTTCCACCGGTTTGTTCTGGGAACCTATGAACTGCAGGAGCGGCTGATCACCCGGTATCCCGAGCTCCTTCTGGAAAACTGCTCCAGCGGCGGCGGACGTTTTGACGCCGGAATGCTCTATTACAGCCCGCAGATCTGGACGTCGGACAATACGGATGCCATCGAGCGCCTGGCTATTCAGGAAGGGACGGCCATGCTGTATCCGATGTCCACCATGGGTGCACATATCTCCGTCTCGCCATCGCAGGCGGTGGGACGCCTGGTGCCGATGGCCACGAGAGGACATGTCGCGCTGGCGGGCACCTTCGGGTATGAACTGGATATCAATCATCTGCCGGAGGAGGACGCGGCGCTGATTTCCGGCCAGATTGCACTGTATCACCGATACGGCGATCTCGTGCGGGAAGGGGATTACCACCGCCTTGCTTCCTGGCAGGATAACCGTCTCTTTGACTGCTACGAGGTGATATCAAAGGATAAGCAGTTGGCGCTCGTAACCTTTGTGCAGGTCATGGGGGAAGCCAACGTGAAAAGCAGAAGAATCCGCATCCCGCATCTTTCGCCTGATGCGCGCTACCGCGTTACGGTGGTCGATCCGGCGGTGCGGGAACATGACCAAAGCGGCAATTTCATCGGGAGCGATGAAATTGCCTGCATGCGCAGCATTCTGGATAAGCCGATCACCGGAAGAACCCTTGCGGAGGCCGGAATCCTCATGCCGAAGCTCAGAGGGGACTTCCGTTCTGTGCTGATCGAATTCAGACAGGAGGGATAGTCCCCCAAACCGCTATCTTGCTGTCTTGATGTCGACGCTTCCCAGGCTGGCGTCCGCGGTGACGGTGATGCTTCCGTTTCCGTTCTTTATCTTTTTGTCGGAGACGTTTTCGCCGTTGATTTTGACGCTACCCAGGGAAGCGGAGAGGGCAAGGTTCAGATCATCCAGCTTCTGATCCAGCGTCAGATCGATGTTTCCCATGTCGGCGTCCAGATCAAGAGAGCGGAAATCCGCGATGTGCACCGCTTCGATGTTGCCCATACTGGCATCGAACTCCGCCTTATCAGCCGAGATATCGCGGATGGTGACATTTCCGAGATCCGCATCGACGGACAGCTTGCCAAAGGAGCTGTCCATTACATCCAGATTGCCCATATTGAGTGAAAGCTCCGTATCGTCGGCGCTGATGCCGGTGATGGTGAAATTGCCCATGTTCAGCTCGGCATCCAGATCCTTAAGCTTCGCATCTGCCGGCACGGTGATCACCATGGTGTTTTCGGTATCAAGGGGGTTGTCGGTTTTAAACCAGGAACGGACATTTCTGTCGTTCTGGGTGATCTTAAGCCTGTCACCGTCTTCTTTCAGCACCGGGGCCAGGGAATCCTTTCCGCTGTAGGTGAGATGGTAACCGTCTCCGGTCACCAGCCGGATGTCTCCGATGCCCACATCAAGCTTCAGTGAGGTGAAGGGGGAGAGGTCGTAATCCCTGCCCTGACCCGATTCCACGATCTGTCCGCTTTCAGATGCGGTGTGTCGCCCGACGAAATGTCTGATCCGGGTTAACAGGCCGGTGCCGTGTACGATGGAGCCGCCGATGACACAGACGACGGTGACGATGATCAGTACGGTCATATAGATCTTTTTCATGCTTTTGCCGCTCCTTCCTCCGTTGCCATGCGCTTCAGGAAATTGCGCATAAAGGGTGCGATCACAAAGATCAGCCAGGTGATGGCCCAGCCCCCGGTGAGAAAGCTGAGCGCGAAGTAGACAAACACGACGCAGGGCCAGTAGGAATCAAGCACCGCCGCGATCAGCCGGCTCTTGTAGACCCGGCCGCCCACAGCCGACATATCCCCCAGGAGTACCCGCTTTAAAAGCGAGTGGAGCACGGCTGCCAGCGGCCAGATGATCCAGGTGATCCACCACTTAAAGGTGAGAAAGCTCCAGATGAGATACAGGCAGGTGACCGTCGGCCAGAAAACGGACTGCGCGGCAGTCAGGAACTGATAGATGCTGCTTCCCGTTTCCTCATCCCCTGCGGAATGAATGTTGTGCCAGTTCCACCAGGCGCCGGACCGCTCACCATCCTGCTGACCGGAATCGGATTGCTGGCTGTCCGTTCCAAAGGCCTCCGCTGCGGCCTGATCGGCGAAGGCACTGCGCTCGGCAGCGGCCTGCTCAAAGGCTGCCTCTGTCTGCCCGAACGTGAGCACCGGGGTGGGCGGGATGGTCTCAGCCTCCACGGCCCGACCGTTCTGCGTCGCCTGTGCGGCCTGTTTTGCAGGTGCGGACGAAGTCGCCTGTTCTGGAGATGCTTCGCCGGCGGGCTGCTCGATGCGCTGCAGCATCGTGGAAATGCCCAGGCTGTCCGCCACCTCCTCCAGATCTCCGAATTCCGAGATCACGATGCCGACCGCCTCATTTTCCTTCTTGCCGTCCGCGAGCAGCTCGTTGTACTTGTCCTCCATCATCTGCCAGAGCTCCGCCTTGGCCTTATCGGCCTCTTCGGTCTCGGGATAGCGCTTGAACATGGATTCCAGGTAATTGCGCAGCGTTTCCATCTTATTTGTCCTCCTTCTCTTCCCCTGCGATAAAATGCTCGATGACTTCCTTCGTAAGCTGCCATTCACTGCATTTGGTTTTGTAATAATCGCGCCCCTCCTCGGTGACGGCATAGTAGGTGCGGCGCTTGCCGTTGTCCGCGTTTTCGGCGTAGGACTTGACGAAGCCGTTTTTTTCCATGCGCGTAAAAGCTGAGTAGAGCGTGGTTTCCTTGATGATGTATTTGTCGTCGGAAAGGGTGCGGATCCGTTTCGAGATCTCGTAACCGTAGGACGGTTCCTTCAGAATCAGGAAAAGGATGATGGTATCGATATAACCCCGGATGACGTCACTGCTGATTGTACTCATATTCACTCCATTTTGCAATTTTGCCGGATACTTTGTCTCGCGTTACTATGTGAATCGTTGCTTTGTTTTACGTTGCTATGTGACACGTTGCTATGCGTCACGTTGCTTTGCCTGACATATTATGTCTGACGTAGTAAAAAATAGCACATCAAAAAACGCGTGTCAAGAGGAAAATTGAAAAAACCCGGGTGGCCTGTGTTATACTGATTTATACTGATTCAACTGAACCGTGAACCCAGCGTTTCGGAAAGGGAGAACCGGATGGCAGAATCATCAGCACAGGAGAACAATACGGGAACGGAGCCTTCCTGCCACCTCACCGTCGGCATCCTCGCGCATGTCGATGCGGGAAAGACCACGCTCTCCGAGGCAATTCTCTATTCCACGGGGGCGATCAGAACCATCGGCCGCGTGGATCACGGCGACGCGTATCTCGATACCAGTGAGGTGGAGAAGGCGCGGGGAATCACTGTCTTTTCCAGACCCGCACACTTTCCGCTTCAGGATCTTACCGTGACGCTCCTGGACACGCCCGGTCACGCGGATTTTTCGCCCGAGATGGAGCGGACGCTTTCGGTGCTTGACTACGCCGTGCTGCTTGTTGCCGCGCCGGAGGGCGTGGGAAACAGAGCCCGCCTGTTGTGGCGGCTGCTGGAGCATTACCGCGTCCCCGCCTTTCTTTTTATCAACAAAATGGATCAGCCCGGCTGCGACCGCGAGACGCTGCTGTCCCAGGTGAAGGAGTGCCTGACCGACACGGCTGTGGATTTCACGGACGGAACGGACATCCAGAAGGTGCAGGAGGAGATTGCGCTGACCGACGATCTGCTTCTGGAGAGCATCCTTTCCGGCGGGACGGCGCAGGATTCGGAAATTGCGCAGCTCATCGCGGAAAGAAGGCTGTTTCCGGTCTATTTCGGATCAGCGCTCCGCCTGCAGGGCGTGGAGGAAATGCTTGCGGGAATGAAGCGTTTCATGCGGCCGAAAAGCTACCCGCGTGAATTCGGCGCGAGGGTCTATAAAATCACCAGAGAGGGCGGAAAGGAGCGGTTTGCCTGGATGAAGATCACCGGCGGGAGCCTGTCCCTGCGCGACCGGGTCGATGATTCCGATGACAAGGTGACCGGGATCCGGATCTATTCCGGTGCGAAATTCGAGCAGGTGACGCAGGCTGGAGCCGGACAGATCTGCGCGGTGCAGGGGATCAGCGACACCTTTGCGGGGAAAGGACTCGGCACGGAAAAGGACGGAAGCGAGGAACTCATCACGCCGGTCATCAGACGGAAGGTGATCCTGCCGGAGGGAACGGATGTCTCCTATGCCTATAGACAGCTGCGCACGCTGGAAGAGGAGGAGCCGATGCTCCGGCTTTCTTATTCGGAGGAGACCCGGGAGATTTTTGCGCAGATCATGGGAGAGGTGCAGATCGAAATTCTTCGCGGGCTCATCCGCGACAGGCTGGGACTTTCCGCGGAATTCGGCGAGGGGGAGATCATCTACCGGGAGACGGTCAGACACACGGTAACCGGTGCGGGACACTTTGAGCCGCTGCGCCATTATGCGGAGGTGCATGTCGCCATCTCTCCCGGAGAGCCGGGGAGCGGTATCACGGTGGACACCGACTGCAGCACGGATGTGCTTGCCACGAACTGGCAGCGGCTGGCGGTGTCCTGCCTTCTGGGAAAAAGACACAAGGGGGTGCTCACGGGCAGCGATCTGACGGATGTCCGCATCACCCTCATCGGCGGACGGGCGCATGAAAAGCACACCGAGGGCGGCGATTTCAGGAAGGCGTCGATCCGCGCGGTGAGGCAGGCGCTGATGTGCGCGGAAAATATCCTGCTGGAGCCGGTGTATGAGTTTTGCATGAGACTGCCGCAGTCCGCTCTCGGCATGGCCATGACGGATGTGGAAAGAATGAACGGCCGTCTGAATCCGCCGCTGCTTGACGATGGTCAGGCGGTTCTGACCGGGACGGTACCGGTCTCTGCCTGGGGGGATTACGCCTTACGGCTTCGGGCTGCCACCGGCGGTGAGGGGAGTGTCACGGTCACGCCGGCGGGCTATGAGCCCTGTCACCATGCGGCGCAGGTGATCAAGGACAGGGGCTATGATCCGTCGGCCGATCTGAAAAACCCCGTGTCCTCCGTTTTCTGCAGTCACGGAGCGGGCGTCATCGTGCCCTGGTATGAGGCAAAGGACCGGATGCATGTGGAAACGGACTTCTGTCCGGATCCAGGTGAGACGGTTCCCTATCCCGACGCGGAGGTGTTTACCTTTTCGCCGGGAGGAATGGAGGAGACGGCGCCACCTCCGGCCCCCGCACAGGTAGCGGAGAGAGAGCGGGCCTATCAGTCCTCGGAGGACGAACTGATGGCGATCTTTGAAAAGACCTACGGAAAGATTCGCCGCCCCGGGGAGGAGCAGGAGGAAGCCCCGAGAAGGCGCGATTATGAACCGGCTGCCCCGAAAGCCCGCGCGGCAAAGAAACCGCCGGAAGGATCCTATCTGCTGATCGACGGCTACAATATGCTGTATGCCGAGCCCTCCCTCAGAGCCCTGGCGGTGGGAAATCTGTCCGCGGCACGGGACGCGCTGATCGACGCGGTGGCCAATGTGCAGGGCTACGCCCGCGAAACCATGATTCTCGTCTTTGATGCGTATCGGGTTGCGGGCGGGAAGGAACGGGTGTTCAGTCACCACGGCCTGACCGTGATCTACACGAAGGAGGCGGAGACCGCCGATCAGTACATTGAAAAAGCGGCCTGTGAGATCGGAAAGAAATACCGGGTGCGGGTGGCCACCTCCGACGCCATCGAACAGGTGATCATCTTCGGTTCGGGGGCGGTTCGCCTGTCCGCGTCCGCCTTCTGGGAGGAAATGCGCCTGCTGGAGGGGGAAATCCGCGACCATACAGCAGTATACTGAAATGGCTGCGATGAGGATAAGTCCATGAAAAAAGTGTTAATCGTTCTTCTGATTTTGTGCGGGGTCTTCTTTCTGATTCTGCTGTTTACGCCGGATGAAGAGGAGAGCTTCAACGGAGAGCGGCCCGGCAACCAGACGGTCGGGACATCGCAGGAACACGCGCAGGAACACGTGGAGGAGGAAAAAGAAGAGACAGCCGCGGCGGAACACCTGGGATCCGCCGGAGCCCCCAATGCGAACGTGGAGACCGTCTCTGTCGGAACGGATGCGAAATCAGCGACGATCATGATCTATATGAACGGCTCGGATCTGGAATCGAAGGCGGGCGAAGCGACACGCGACATTTCCGAGATGATTTCCTCGGGGATCGGCAAAAATGTCAACGTCATCATCCAGACCATGGGCACCCGCAGCTGGCAGGATTACGACATCTCCGGCAGCACGGCACAGACCTGGCAGATCAAGGACGGGAAGCTTGCACTGATCAGAGACAACCTGGGGCAGCTGGACTGCACCCGAGAGCAGACACTGTCTGAATTTATCGGCTTCTGCGGCTCCTCCTATCCCGCGGAGAGGTATCTTTTCGTGTTCTGGGATCACGGCGGCGGTCCGGTCTACGGCTTCGGCTATGACGAGTGGCAGGGGGAGGAAGAGAGCCTGACCATCGCGGAGATGTCCCGTGCTTTTGCAAAGCATCCGGAGATCCACTTTGATATCATCGGGATGGACTGCTGCATCATGGCCAGTCTGGAGACCTGCTGTGCGCTGGCGCCGTATTGCCGGTATACGCTTCTGTCGGAGGACTTTGAATCGGGCCTCGGCTGGTGCTATCGCGGCTGGATGGAACGCCTCGAGGAAACCCCGGGCATGTCCACTCCGCTTCTGGGAAAACACATCGTGGATTCCATCATTGAGGAAAACGAGGAGAATCCGGAAGGGGATTCCGCCTGTCTGGCGATGTTCAACGAATCGACCGCGCAGAATCTGTTCACTGCGTGGAAGGCGTTTGCCTATCGCAATGAGGATGCCCTGATGAATAAGAATTACAGCCGGAAGCACATGGCGAAGGGACGAAGTCAGAAGGGATTCTGGGATTTCTGGGGACTGGACGGGAGCAATGTGACCCTGTCGGATTACTACATCAGCGATATTCTGGCACTGGTGGAGAGCATTGACAACGAGAGCGAGGCGGCCAAGAACCTGGTCTCTACGCTCAAGGCGGCAGTCACCTGCTACGGTCACACGTCGGACAAAAATGAGCTGACCGGTATGTCAGTCTCCCTTCCTTACGGGGATGACGAATTCTACGGGAAGCTGAAGCAGGTCTACACCGAACTTGATTTTGATAAGGAATATATAGAATGGCTGGAGGGCTTTGTGTCCGAAAGCGATTACGACAGCTTCTTTGATTTCAGTTTTTTTGAGGACCTCTGGAACGGCTGGGGCACCTATGAGAGCCAGTACGGCTGCAATGTAAGCGGCGGCTCCTGCGAATACGGCTACGATTATGCCACCGGGGACTACTACGGTTATGGCGGTCAGGACGCCGGTGAATACAACGACGACTGGATCTACGACTTTGAGGAGGACATCTGGTACCTCTACGAGGATGACACCCTCTATCTGTATGACGAGGAATCGGATCTGCTGTGCTACTACGACGAAGAAGAGGATGAAATCTACTATTACGATGAGGACCGGGATGACTGGGTGCGAATGGAGTGAGCAGCCGCCTTTCCAAAATCCTGCGTATATGCTATGATGCAGGGAGTTGGTTTTGAAAGAAGAGGGCACGATGACAGAGCGCTTGTGGGGGATCCTTGTTGATTCGTTTCCGAAAATTCTGATACCCGGTCTGACGCTGACCATCCCTCTGACTGCGGTATCCTTTGCACTGGCACTGGTAATCGCACTGGCGGTTGCCATGATTCAGTTTGCCAATGTGCGGATTTTAAAGGAGATCTGTCGTTTCTATATCTGGATCATCAGGGGCACACCGTTATTGGTGCAGCTCTATGTCGTTTTCTTCGGTCTCCCCGGCGTCGGGATCATGATCGATCCGATCCCCTGCGCCATTCTGGTTTTTGCTGTCAACGAGGGCGCTTATTCCGCCGAGACCATACGCGCGGCTCTGGAGGCTGTGCCCAGAGGACAGATTGAGGCGGGTTACTGCGTGGGCATGAATTATCTGCAGATCATGCGGCGCATTGTCATTCCGCAGGCGTTCCGAACGGCCTTTCCGCCGCTCTCCAACTCCCTGATCGCCATGGTGAAGGACACCTCGCTTGCCGCCAATATCACCGTGGCGGAAATGCTGATGTCCACGCAGAGAATCGTCGCCCGCACCTACGAACCGCTGGCTCTCTACCTGGAGGTGGGACTGATCTACCTGCTTTTCTGTACCGTCCTGACCAGGCTACAGCACGTCGGGGAAAAGAAACTCAGTACCTATCTTACGGATCAGACGTGAACAGGGGATCCGTCAGAAAGGAAAGCGTTCCTGCCCGGACAGAAAGGAAAACGGCATGCCATGCTGCTGTGCATCGAACATCTGAATAAATCCTTCTGCGGCAACCCGATTCTGAGCGACATTGCATTTTCGGTGGATGCCGGTGACTGCGTGGCCATTCTCGGGCCCAGCGGCGTCGGGAAAACCACGCTTCTTCGCTGCCTGAATTTCCTTGAACGCGCGGAAAGCGGAAGCTACACGCTTGACGGCACAACCTACGACCTGCATCACATCTCGACAGGAGAAATCGCGGGTATCCGCAGAAAGACCGGCTTTGTATTTCAGGAATTCAATCTCTTTCTGAACAAGACCGTCCTGCAGAATGTCACGGAGGGATTGACGGTTGTGCGCAGAATGCCGAAGGCGGAGGCCGAGGAAACGGCCATGCGCGCGCTGGCCCGCGTGGGTATGGAGGACAAGAAAGACGCCTGGCCGGTGAGCCTCTCCGGCGGACAGAAGCAGCGGGCTGCCATCGCGCGGGCGCTGGCTCTTTCTCCGGAAATTCTGTATTTTGATGAACCGACCAGTGCGCTGGATCCGGCGCTCACCGGCGAGGTGCTGTCGGTCATGCGCAATCTGGCCGGCGAGGGCATGACGATGCTTGTCGTCACCCATGAGCTGGCCTTTGCAAGGGAGGTATCCAACCGCGTCCTGTTTATGGATGACGGAAGGATCGCTGAAGATGCCGATTCGGCTGTGTTTTTTTCACAACCGAAAACAGATAAGGCAAAGGGATTTCTGCAACGGCTTCAAAAGAAAGGAGAAAACGAAACATGAAAACCAGAGCACTGTTACTGAAGAAAGCACTTGCCAATTCCAGTATGCTGGCCCTGCTCATAGGCCTCACCGCGTGCGGTGCATCCGGCACTGCATCACAGGGCGGTGCGGCTTCCGAAGCCGGACAGCTGTCGGATGTTCTGGCAAAGGGCAAAATTGTGGTGGCGATGGAGGGACAATGGGCTCCCTGGACCTATCACAATGAGTCAGATGAGCTTGTGGGCTTTGATGTCGAGGTCGCCCGCGGCATCGCGGAAAAAATGGGCGTCGGCGTAGAGTTTGTCGAAGGGGAATGGGACGGACTCTTTGCCGGACTGGATGCGGGACGCTATGACATGATCGCCAACGGCGTCGAGGTCACGGAGGAACGCGCCCAAAAATATGATTTTTCCGTTCCCTACGGATATATTCACACTTCTCTTGTCGTAAAGAGCGACAACACGGATATCACTTCTTTTGAGGATCTTGCAGGCAGGATTACCACCAACAGTATAGCGAGCACCTATGAGGCGATTGCGCGAAGCTACGGCGTAAAGGACGTGCTCGGAGTCGATACGATTGACGAAACCATGAATATGGTGTTGTCGGGACGCGCGGATGCAACCCTCAATGCCAATGTTTCCTTCTATGATTATATGAGCGTTCATCCCGACGCCGCCCTGAAGGAGGTCGCACAGACCACGGACGCATCACTGGTTTGTGTTCCGATCCGCAAGGGAGAGGATGCGTTCCGTGAAAAGGTCGATGAGGCGATCGAGGCCTTGCGTGCGGAGGGCAGGCTGTCGGAGATTTCTGTCAGATATTTTGGTTCAGACATCACAAAGAAAACGGATTGAGGAGGGGCGACAATGATCAGAAAATCCCCGATGGGATGGAACAGCTGGGATTGCTACGGGCCGTCTGTCGATGAAAAAACGGTACGTGCCAATGCGGAGGTGATGGCCGATAAGCTGAAAAGCTGCGGCTGGGAGTATGTGGTGGTGGACATCCAATGGTATCAGCCGTCGGCGTCCTCCCATGACTATGATCCCTTCGCCGATCTGGTGATGGATGAATACGGGCGCCTCCTGCCTGCGGAGAACCGTTTCCCGTCTGCGGCGGGCGGGAAGGGCTTTGCTCCGCTGGCGGAGTATGTGCATTCTCTCGGCCTGAAATTCGGAATCCATATCATGCGCGGAATTCCCAGACAGGCGGTACATCGCAATACGCCGGTACTGGGGAGCGACAGGACGGCCAGACAGGTCGCCAAGACAAACAGTATCTGCGCGTGGAACACGGATATGTACGGAGTGGATCCCAAAAAGGAAGGCGCGCGCGCGTATTATGAGAGCATTTTCCGCCTTTACGCAGAGTGGGGCATCGATTTCATCAAGTGCGACGACATCTGCAGGGAACTGCCCCATGAGGAGGAGGAACTGCTGCTGCTTTCGGACTGTGTGAAGAACTGCGGACGGGAAATGGTGCTGAGCCTCTCCCCCGGTCCCGCGCTGCTGGAAAAGGCACAGCTTTACAAGCAGTGTGCGAATATGTGGCGCATCACCGATGATTTCTGGGATCGATGGGATCTGCTCTACGCCATGTTCGAGCGCTGCGAAAAGTGGTCGGTGCACACGGGAGAGGGCAATTATCCGGATGCGGACATGCTTCCTGTGGGAGCGATCCTTCAGAATGCGGATCCGGAAAACCGGACGCGGTTTACCCGGGACGAGCAGGAAACCATGATGATGCTCTGGAGCATTTTCCGGTCACCGCTCATGATCGGCGGCGATCTGACAAAGCTGGATGATTTCACGGAGAAGCTTTTGACCAACCGGCAGATCCTTGCCATGCACGAAGATGCCAGACATGCGCACCAGGTCTGGCGCCGGGAGATAAATGGCAGGGAAACGGTGCTGTGGACGGCGTTGTCTGCACGGGGCGGTCAGTATGCCGCGGTCTTTAATCTCTCCGATGAGGAAAGTGCAGTGGAGATTCCGATCTCCGATCTGGAGCCGGCAAAGGCACCGGAGAATCTGCTGGATCTGTGGAGCGGGGAGAGCAGGCCGCAAGTAGAGGTGATCAGCGCCAAACTGCCTGCTCATGGCGCGGCCGCGTTTCTTATGACCTGAGGGCTTTGTCCGGTTTTTGGCAGGAAAAACGCTATATCTTAAAATACCGTTCAATCAGGGCATTTTTGCGCGCCGTGAGGCGGTCGACCTCCGGCGCGTGTTCGTCCTGAATCGTCACGGTCTGAAGATCATGGGCAGGTTTGAGCCCGCTGAAGAGCTCGAGCACCATATCGTTGACCTTGCGCAGTTCCCTGTTTTCGTTTTCTACTTTTTCCAGTCGTTTTTCCAGAGCGGCAAACCGCTGCTCCCATTCGGCGGCATTCTGTTCCGGCACTGACTTAAGTCCGCTTTCGGCGGGAGCCCCTGCCAGGTAGGAGAGGGCAATGATGGCGTGGTAGGGGTCCTGTTCGTGCCGGATCCGAATCCTGTCACTCTCAAAGGTGTTTGCCGCGGTTTCGTGGAATTCCGATGCGCCTGTCCGGGCGGTCTCATCCGCTTTCGCGGCACGCAGCCGGTCCGCCAGGGAAACGGTCACGAAATCTCTCAGAAGAGCCATGCGTTTGTTCCTGGGTATGCCCCGAAGACCCGGGTACAGGTCCGGATCGATGACCAGCCTGAGACCGGAGAAAAGCTTCATGCCGCCCTCCGAGTCCGCGAAGCGGATGTAGCATTTTCCGTGCAGGTTGTAGAAAAGGGTCACACCGTCGATGCATACGGTGTCCTCTCCTGCGGGTTCGGCGTGCACACCGATCGCGTGCAGGATGAAGGTAAAGGTCTTGAGACTGGTCCCCCTTGCAATGCAGTATCCGCCGATACTGATTTTTGCGGAATCAAAAGTCAGGGGGATGGATTTTTGCGTTCCGGTCATGCGCGTGCTCCTTTTCCTTCATTATGACGAATGATGATGCGGATTTCAACCGGCTTGACAATTGTCGGCCTTTTCGATAGATTATGCAATGAGCGGGATGGACGGTCGCGGCTGCAGCGATGCAGACGAGGAAAGTCCGGGCTTCACAGGGCAGGATGCCGGATAACGTCCGGCGGAGGCGACTCCCGGGACAGTGCAACAGAGAACAACCGCCGGCTTTTGGCCGGTAAGGGTGAAAAGGCGAGGCAAGAGCTCACCGTGCCGGTGGTAACACCGGCAGCCGTGTAAACCCCATCCGAAGCAAGACCATAACGCGCGAGACAGGGCGGCCCGTTCTTCGCGCGGGTGGGTCGCTTGAGGCCGCCGGCAACGGCGGTCCTAGATAGATGACCGTTCACGACAGAACCCGGCTTACAGTCCCGCTCACGGAAATTTCGGCAGCGTCCTTTCTGGGACGCTGTTTTTTGCGTGAAAATTTCACTCGTTTTTGCTGACATTTTTCCAGATTTTCGTTATAATGATATTTGGGTGATTTTGGCTTTTTTCGTTATCCGCGACAGGAAGGAGGTACGGAAGATGGAATTGAGGACGGCGGCTTCGCCGAAGGATGCAAGGTACTATGATACCGGGCGACTGCGTGAGGAGTTTCTGATCGATGATCTGTTTGGGCCGGATGAGATCAAGCTTGTGTACAGTCATATCGACCGTATTATCACCGGCAGTGCGGTTCCGGTGAAAAAGACGCTTTCGCTGACCGCGGGGGAGGAGCTTCGCGCAAAGCATTTCTGTGACCGCAGGGAGCTGGGCGTGATCAACATCGGCGGCGATGGAACGATTACGACAGACGGAAAGACCTGGGAGGTCGGACCGAAGGAAGGCATGTACATCGGCATGGGGACAAAGGAGATCACCTTTGCCAGCAGGGATGCGGGGACTCCTGCCAAGTTTTACTTAAACAGTGCGCCCGCACACAGAACCTGGCCCACCGTGGTCATACGGCGTGAGGGTGTACCTGCCGAGGATGTCGTCATCATCAAGGAGGAAAACAAGAAGGAGCTTGGCAGTCTGGAGGAGGCCAATCATCGCGTCATCAACAAGTATATCCTTCCGGGGCAGGTGACAAGCTGCCAGCTGGAGATGGGTATGACGGAGTTAAAGCCGGGCAGTGTCTGGAACACCATGCCCTGTCACACCCACGACCGCCGGATGGAGGTCTATCTCTATTTTGATATGCCCAAAGACGCTTTTGTCATGCATTTCTGCGGAGAGCCGACACAGACGCGCCACATCATCATGCGCAATGAGCAGGCCGTGATCTCCCCCAGCTGGTCCATCCATTCGGGCTGCGGGACCCGGGCGTACACCTTTATCTGGGGCATGGTCGGTGAAAATCAGGACTTTGACGACATGGATGATGTGGCCATGGAGGATCTTATGTGAAGATCGGTAAAGAGACTTTGCAACACGACGGTGAGGCAAAGCCTGATTTGCACGGCGGCGCGTGCAATACCGCGCATACGTGCCCATAAAAAGGAGGGAAGTAAAGATGGAGGATTTTCTGCAAAGGTTTTCACTCAAGGGGAAGACCGCCTGGATCACGGGCGCTTCCTACGGCCTGGGTCTGGCTTATGCGACGGCATACGCGCAGAGCGGGGCTAAGATCGTCTTCAATGACATCAAGCAGGAGCTGGTGGATCGCGGGCTGGAGGAGTACAAAAAGCTCGGGATCGATGCATACGGCGCGGTCTGTGATGTGACGAAGGAGGATCAGGTACAGGAATTTGTCAAAAAGGCTGAGGCGGAAAAGGGACCGATCGATATCCTGGTCAACAATGCCGGGATCATCAAGCGGATCCCGATGCATGAGATGTCGGTTGAGGACTGGCAGATGGTTGTGGATATTGATCTGACAGGTCCCTTCATCTGCTCCAAAGCGGTGTTGCCCGGCATGATGGAGCGCAGATCCGGTAAGATCATCAACGCCTGTTCCATGATGAGCGAGTTCGGACGGGAGACGGTTTCCGCCTACGCGGCAGCCAAGGGCGGCCTGAAAATGCTCACCCGGAATATCTGCTCCGAGTACGGCCAGTATAATATTCAGTGCAATGCCATCGGCCCCGGCTACATTGCCACACCGCAGACGAGACCGCTTCGCGAAAAGCAGCCTGACGGCTCCATGCATCCCTTCGACCGCTTCATCCGTTCCAAGACGCCGGCACAGCGCTGGGGCCGTACGGAGGATCTGATGGGACTTGCCGTGTTTCTTGCTTCTCCCGCGTCGGATTTCATCAACGGTCAGGTCGTCTACATCGACGGCGGAATCTCCGCCTACATCGGACAGGATCCGGGCAATCTCGATCCGAGCAAATTTGCGGATGAAATCGAGGATGACGCGGATGTGAAGAAGGAGGGCTGAGATGGACAGGATTTGTGAAGAGCTCTACCGGATCGGTATTGTGCCGGTGATCGCAATCGATGACGCAAAGGACGCGGAACCGCTCGCCAAAGCGCTTATTGACGGCGGGCTGCCCGCAGCGGAGGTGACCTTCCGCACGGCGGCAGCAGAGGAGGCAATTAAGACCATCTCCTCCAGATTCCCGGAGATGATTGTCGGCGCCGGAACGGTGCTTAATGCGGAGCAGGCGGATCGCGCAAAGGCCGCCGGTGCAAAGTTTATCGTCAGCCCCGGCTTCAACCGGAAAAATGTAGAATACATTCAGTCCATCGGCGTGCCGGTGGTTCCCGGAACAGCCACCCCTGGCGAGGTGGAGCAGGCTATTGAGCTGGGTCTTTCCGCGGTCAAGTTTTTCCCTGCGGAGCAGAACGGCGGGATTGCCAAGATCAAGGCGATGGCGGCGCCCTACACAAAAATGCATTTCATGCCCACCGGCGGGGTCAACAAGAACAACCTCAACGATTATCTTTCCTTCAATAAGGTCTTCTGCGCCGGCGGCAGCTGGATGGTCAAGAAGGATCTGATTTCTGCCGGTAAATTCGACGAGATTGAAAAGATGACCCGTGAGGCAGTGGAAACCATGCTCGGTTTCAGACTCAAGCATGTCGGCATCAATCAGGACGATGCATCCTCCGCGGAAAAGGTGGCGGACCGCTTTGAGAGTCTCTTTGGCTTCACCAAGAAGGTCGGCAATTCGTCGGTGTTTGCCGGGAGCTTCATTGAGGTGATGAAGGCGAAGGGACCGGGCGCCATGGGACATATTGCCGTCGGCACCAACAACGTGGACCGCGCGGTCTACCACCTGTCCAGACAGGGCGTACAATTCGACGAGTCCTCGTTCAAATATGACGCGGATGAGCATCTCACCGTGGCCTATCTGGCGGACGATTTCGGCGGCTTTGCCGTGCATCTGGTGAAAAACTGATTCATAAACATCGCTTAACGGAATAAGGAGAATGGTGTTATGGCAAAAAGAGTGGTTACCTTTGGAGAGATCATGCTCCGGCTGCAGCCGGACAACAATCTGCGTTTTGTGCAGGTTGATCACTATGAGGCGCTGTTTGGAGGCGGCGAGGCCAATGTGTCGGTGTCGCTTGCCAATTACGGCCTGGATTCACGCTATGTCACAAAGCTTCCCGCGCACGAGATCGGCCAGGCGGCTGTAAACCAGCTTCGTCGTTACGGGGTCGACACATCCTTCATCACGCGCGGAGGCGATCGTGTCGGCATCTATTACAATGAAAAGGGCGCTTCCCAGCGCGGCTCCAAGTGCATCTATGACCGGGCGCATTCCGCTATCTCGGAGGCGAAACCGGAGGATTTTGACTGGGATGCCATCTTTGACGGAGCCTGCTGGTTCCACACCACGGGAATCACACCCGCGGTTTCCGACAATCTTGCGGAGATTGCGCTGATCGCTGCAAAGAAGGCGAAGGAAAAGGGGCTGACGGTAAGCTGTGATCTGAATTACCGCGGTAAGCTCTGGAGTAAGGAGAAGGCCGGCAAGGTCATGGCGGAGCTTTGCCAGTATGTGGATGTCTGCATCGCAAACGAAGAGGATGCCTCCGATGTGTTTGGCATTGCCGCGTCTTCGACGGATGTCACAACCGGCAAGCTGAATCGTGAGGGATATATCGAGGTGGCCCGGAAACTGACGGATCGCTTCGGCTTCCAGGCAGTGGCCATCACCCTCAGGGAGTCCATTTCCGCAAACGACAACAACTGGAGCGCCATGTACTATAAGGACGGCCAGGCGTATTTCTCCAAAAAGTATGCGCTTCGCATCGTGGACCGCGTGGGCGGCGGCGATTCCTTCGGCGGCGGCCTGATCTATGCCTGCGTCAATGATTTTGAACCGCAGGCGACCATCGAGTTTGCGGTGGCGGCCTCCGCGCTGAAGCACACCATCGAGGGCGACTTCAATCTGGTCTCCGTGGACGAGGTCAACAAGCTCGCGGGCGGCGACGGCTCCGGGCGCATTCAGCGGTAGGTTTACCCGATTCACAGCCCCCAACCGCATTCGCAGACGGTCGCTGCGCGACCAGTTCGTGCTACGCACGATGTCTGCTCATGCGTTTTGGGGTCCTGTGAATCACCATCACATTCGATTCACAGCCCCCAACCGCATTCGCAGACGGTCGCTGCGCGACCAGTTCGTGCTACGCACGATGTCTGCTCATGCGTTTTGGGGTCCTGCTTCGCAGGCACGATCGACAGAAAAAGCGACACTGGCAAGCGAGCTTGCGTGTCGCTTTTTCTGTCGATCTGCTGTGAATCGTACCTTTTGGTTCGTCAACATGCACAATAGGAAGTCTATTTTCTTTGTGCAAAACGCCGAAAAAATGATCGGGTACTTGCAATTGCGGGGCCAATGAATTATCCTTTCTCTCACGGTGGCTTCGTCGCCGTGTTTCTTCCCGTGAAAATCCAATATGAATAAGGAGAAAAGGTATGAAGAAAAACAAATCCTTCAGACCTCTGATTGTCGATACCTGGAATCGGCATAAGGGGGCGATTGTTATGTGTGCCGCAATCGGAGCTGCGATTGCCGGCTGTCTGATCATGATTCTGTGCACACCGTCCGACAAGGCCAGTGCTCATGCGGTCGATCAGGAGAATCCGGATGTCATCGCCGGTAGATCGGGACGAATGCTTGATGGTACCGCGACGGGATCAGGTGCCGGCGGCGGCGCGGATAATGAGGATATGACGAGACGGATGCAGGAAATCTACGATTATCTGGTTCAGCTGGACGGGATGGTGACAGATAACCAGTCCACGCTGGAGGAGGTGCGCCTTTTGACCGACGCGGCGGATCCAGACGGGGAGGCGATGAATGAAGCGCAGGAATTGCTGCAGGAAAGACTGGAGGGGGATGTCGTAAACCTCGGAACGCGTATGGGAACGCTTCATGATGAAATCACGGCCGGAAAGGAACTGCTTATATCCATCCGTGACACGCTGGAAAAGGGCCAGGCTTCGGAACGGGAAGCGGCCATCAGATCCCTGGAGGAGGTGGAAAAATCCGTACAGACCATCGGACGCGAGATGAACGGGGCTGTGTCCGATGTGGAGACGCTGATCAAGACGCTGCAGAGTGACGACAAAACACGAAACAAAGAAATGATTGAGACATTGTCCGAAATGAAGAATCAGATGACCCAGACGCAGGAGAAGGGAATTGCCGAGGTGAATGACGCCATTGCCGACTGGAAGAAGAAGGTTCAGGAAACGTCGGATGAGCTGCGGGAGGATGTCAGGAAACAGATAAAGAGTACGGGCGAGCAGACAAATGATCGTCTTGATCAGCTGGATCATTCCATGGATGGCAGATTCTCGTCGCTCAACAGTCAGATCGGAAAGGAGATGGACGGAAAAATAGGTGCTTTGCAGAATCATCTGGGCGAAAAGATCGGTGCTGCGGATGAGCGGATTGAAAACGTAGGTTCCAGACTGGAAGGGGTGGATACGAAGCTCGGGGGCGTAGGCACAAAAATCGAGGGCGTGGACATGAAACTCGGGAGCATGGACACAAAGATGGAAGGCGTGGACACGAAACTCGGAGGTGTGGACACGAAGCTCGGGAGCATGGACACGAAGATGGAAGGCGTGGACACGAAACTCGGAGGTGTGGACACGAAGCTCGGGAGCGTGGATACGAAAATGGAAGGCGTGGATTCAAAACTCGGAGGTGTGGATACAAAACTGGAAGGCGTAGACACGAAGCTGGGGGGCGTGGATGCGAAGCTGGACGGTGTAGACAACAGGATCGGTGGTGTAGATACAAAGATCGAAGGTGTGGACACGAAACTGAGCAGCCTGGATGTAAGAATGGATGGGATACACGACGGAATGGAAGAAAAGCTCGGCGGAATGCACGAAAACCTCACGGGAATGGATACCAGACTGGGCGGTATGGACACGAAGCTTGATAAGATCACCCTCATGGAGGGAAGGCTGGATGAAAGCATCGGTGGCCTGAACGGAAGCCTGGAAGGAAAGTTTGGAGGCCTTTCTGACAGTCTGGGTGGAAAGCTGGACGGTCTGAGCAGTGATCTGGGAGAAATGATGGATCAAAAGCTTGAGGGCCTCAGCGCGGAAATCGAAGAGACGCTTGACAGCAAACTGGATGCGAAGCTTGGTGAGCGGGAAGGAACTCTTGAAAACCAGCTCACAGAAATGAAAACACAGACACAGACCAAACTGTCAGACCTTACCTCTCTTCTTGAAGAACTGAACCGGAAACTGCAGGGGATTGAGACGGCCCTGGCTTCGCTGCCCTCCGGAGGAGGCGGTACAGGCGGCGGTGAAACCGGAGGAGGCGGCACGGGCGGCGGAACCGGAGGAGGCAGCACCGGCGGAGGCAGCACCGGCGGGGCAACCGGGATTCACTGCAGGCACCATCATGTGGATGCGTGCTACAAACCGGGAAGCTACACGAAAAAGACAGACACGACCTATGCTTCGGACTGCTATGTGTATTATGCCTCCTACTGCGTATGTGATGTCTGCGGGGAACGGCTGGGAGATGTCATCTGCTGGAATCCGGATATCGTCACGGAGGATGATATCAGACGTCTGGTCGATTCGGCCGATGTCAGCGCTCGGAAAAAATACGAGAAGCATGTGGAGGATCACCCGGAATGCGGATCAAAGATCATCTGCGGCAGGACGGAGGAGCAGGTACAAAACGGCTTTACGCTTACCGATGTTTCACAGATGATAGAAGGAGACGAGCTGGTCGGCTCGCCGTGACGACATTTGCAGTGTCAAATACCCTGCCTATCTGCGGCGGGGTATTTGACTTTTCCTTCCGCCGGGATTATACTTTACTGACTTGTGATCCTTAACCTGGACAGGTGTTTCGGGCGTGGATGATTGAGATCGGAGGAGGCAGACTATGACAAAGATAGATATTATTTCCGGTTTTCTGGGCGCCGGCAAGACGACACTCATCAAGAAACTTTTAAAGGAAGCTCTGGCCGGGACAAAGGTCGTCCTGATTGAGAATGAATTCGGTGAGATCGGAATCGACGGAGGCTTCCTGAAGGAATCCGGGATCGAGATCCGGGAGATGAATTCCGGATGCATCTGCTGCTCGCTGGTGGGGGATTTCGGCACCTCGCTGAAGGAGGTGATGGAAAAATACGCTCCTGAGCGGATCATCATTGAGCCCTCCGGAGTCGGCAAGCTCTCTGACGTGATGCGGGCCGTACAGGATGTGACGGACCAATCCGCAGCGCTGACATTGAATTCGGCGGTTACCGTGGTGGATTGCACGAAGGCGAAGGTGTATCTCAAAAACTTCGGTGAATTCTTTTCCAATCAGATTGAGAGTGCGGGAACCGTGCTTCTGACCAGAACCGACAAGGCAACGGATGAAAAGATTGAGGAGGCGGCGGCGCTTGTCCGGGAGCATAATCCCAGGGCGACAGTTATCACGACACCGCTTCAGGAGCTTTCCGGTCAGGAAATTCTGGATACCTTCGAAGGAAATCATGATCTGGAAGCGGAGCTTCTTAAGGAAGTGATGGCCCAAAAGGACGAGCATCACCACCATCATCACCATCACCATCAGCACGAAGCGGGTGAGCTGATACCGGATGAGGAGGGTGTGATCGTGCATCATGTGTTCCGTGAAGAGGAGCACGACCATGATCACGAGGAACACGAGCATCATCACGACCATGATCACGAGGAACACGAGCATCATCACGACCATGATCACGAGGAAC
>JAIKYU010000084.1 GCA_024682835.1 Lachnospiraceae bacterium
GACGAATGAAGAAAAATACGGCACTTACAATAGCGGGCAGTGATCCGTCGGGCGGAGCCGGGATACAGGCGGATCTTAAGACAATGAAGGGCTGCGGCGTTTTCGGGATGAGCGCTGTCACAGCGATCACTGCTCAGAACACCACCGGCGTCAGAAGCATTTTTAAAACGCCCGGAAACATTTTGAAAGACCAGATCGATGCGGTGTTTGAGGACATACGTCCGGATGCGGTGAAGATAGGCATGACTGCAAGCGCGGAATTGATCTCGGTTATCGCGGAGAGACTTGCTTTTTACAAAGCGGATAAGATCGTGCTCGACCCTGTAATGGTGTCCACAAGCGGCGCGAAGCTCATGGAGGACAACGCGGCTGAGGCGTTAAAGAAAGAATTGATGCCGCTTGCAACCCTCATCACTCCCAATATTCCGGAAGCCTGCGTTCTTGCGGGTGTTTCATCGATTGAAACGGAAGAGGATATGGTGAGATGCGCAAAGCAGATCTCGGGAGAATATGGCTGCGCGGTCCTTCTTAAAGGCGGGCATATGGATGCTTCCGAGCTTTCCACCGACATCCTTTGCCTTAAAAACATGAAGATCGTGCGTCTTTCGGGAAAGAGGCTCGACAATCCCAACACACACGGAACAGGCTGCACCCTGTCTTCGGCCATCGCATCCTTCCTGGCACGCGGCTACGGTCTTGTGGACAGCGTGGAGCGGGGAAAGAGATACCTCACAGATTGCATCGCTCAGAACCTTGACCTTGGCGCAGGCTCAGGTCCGCTCTGGCATATTTGATACCTTGGGGACGGGGTTATGGGCTCATTTTGATACCTTGGTGACAGGAGGAATGCTTGCCGAAGGCATTTATATTGCATTCCGACGTTTGTGATACCTTGGGGACGGGGTTATGGGCTCATTTTTACGAAATATATCATTAAACATACAGGAGATTATTATGGAACGAAATTATCACACACAAATGGAAGCTGCAAGAAATGGCATTATCACACCGGAAATTAAGACAGTGGCGGAAAAAGAAGGCCGCGAGGTTGATTTCATCAGGCAGATGGTGGCCGAAGGAAAGGTTGCCATCCCTGCAAACAGGAATCACAAATGCCTTGATCCCAACGGCGTCGGAAGCATGCTGAAGACTAAGATCAATGTGAATCTGGGCGTGAGCAGAGACTGCAAAGACGTAAACGTGGAACTTCAGAAGGTGCAGAGAGCGGTCGATATGGGCGCGGAAGCCATCATGGATCTTTCCAGCCACGGTGATACGGAGCCTTTCAGAAAAATGCTTTGCGAGAAGTGCAAAGCCATGATCGGTACTGTCCCGATCTATGACTCGGTAATTCATTTTAAAAGAGATCTTAAGGAACTTACAGCAAAGGATTTCCTGGATGTTATCAGACTTCATGCCGAGAACGGAGTGGATTTTGTGACCCTTCATTGCGGCATCAGCCGTGACACCATAGATCAGATCAGAAAAGGAAAGCGCGAGATGAACATCGTGAGCCGCGGTGGAAGCCTTGTGTTTGCATGGATGGCAATGACAGGGCAGGAAAATCCTTTTTATGAATATTATGATGAGATCCTGGAAATCTGTCGTGAGTACGACGTTACGATCTCCCTTGGCGATGCCTGCAGACCCGGATGCCTTGCGGATGCAACGGATCGCTGCCAGATACAGGAACTTCTTCGCCTGGGAGAACTTACGGAAAGAGCTTGGGAAAAGGATGTTCAGGTAATGGTTGAAGGGCCGGGACATGTTCCGATGGACCAGATCGCGGCCAACATGAAGATTCAGCAGACGATCTGTAAGGGCGCGCCTTTCTATGTCCTGGGACCGCTTGTTACAGACATTGCGCCCGGCTACGATCACATCACCGCAGCAATCGGAGGTGCAATTGCAGCAGCGGCCGGAGCAGCTTTCCTATGCTATGTTACACCTGCGGAGCATTTGGCTCTTCCCAACGTGGATGATGTTCATCAGGGCATAATCGCCAGCAAGATCGCAGCTCACGCCGCTGATATTGCAAAGGGAATTCCCGGCGCACGTGACAGAGACGACAGGATGGCAAAAGCAAGGAAGAAGCTGGATTGGGATGCACAGTGGCTTGAGGCGCTTGATCCGGAGACAGCAAAGGCCATTCGCACCAGCCGTGCTCCGGAAGACGATCACAGCGAGACCTGCAGCATGTGCGGAAAGTTCTGCGCGGTTCGAAGCATGAACAAAGCACTGGCAGGAGAAGTTATCGATATACTCTGATAAATATTTTTTATATACAATCCCCCTCAAAAGTGCTATTTTAAAGGTATGCAACTTAAAGTTGCCAAAAAGCAAAAGTGAGTTGGTAGCCTTTTTACACGGCTTTTGATAAAAATGATGCATGACAGGGAGGACAACATGAATTTCGCAGAGAATTTAAAAGCAATCCGAAAAGAGCAGGGTATTTCACAGGAGGAACTTGCAGAGATGCTGGATGTCAGCAGACAGGCAGTTTCAAAATGGGAATCGGGAAACGGCTATCCGGAAGTCGAGAAGCTGCTTATTATATCGGAAAAAC
>JAIKYU010000090.1 GCA_024682835.1 Lachnospiraceae bacterium
TTAAATTCCTGTCCCCCGCAAACATCGCGTTGCATTTTTCGAGCATGAGGACACCTGACTCAAATACGATACCGGTCAGGTTTTCATTGGATTTGAAGGGGTTAAGGCCATACTCACCGGCGATCACGGTCTGGTAAGTGATCCCGTCAATCGTAGCCGATCCCGGAACGACGATGTCCCCACCGCTACCCATGTATCTCTTCAGGCGGATGGTCTGATCGGCCGGATTGAGCGCGTAGTCATATTCGTCGTACCATTCTCCCTCGGCACGTGCGGTTGTATGAGCTGAAAGCAGAGCGATCCCGATGGTGATAAGGATCCCCGCAATTCGGATGCTTTTGATGAAATGCTTCATGGCGTCTCCTTTCTTTGTTCTCATGATCAATTCCTTATCCCTGTCACAGTCCGATCTGTCTGACCTCTCTGGCGAACAGATCCTTGAAGGAACCATCGGGATAAAGCTCCGTGTAGTTATCGTTGAAGGCGATGTTGCTCGCCGGTGTGACGATGATCCCTTTGCCGGGCTCCACGTTGCTGATATAGGGGAGCAGTGCGTTCGGAAGATTCAGGATTTCCGCATATCGTCTGCGCTCGATGGGGCCAAGGTTTAAGAGTTTGATGTATCCCGCGCCCTGCGCGATCCGCTCCAGAGCAATGGCGGATACCGGCTGACCAAGGAGTTTTACGCTGTTGTCAATGACAAGGGTCGTGATCGTCTGAAACTGGGAGCACTTCTTGAGGAGTATCTCCAGGTATTCCGATGTATCGGGTTCTGTGAGCAAGGGATCCGCCCCGTCGATAAAGATCTGGTGTGACCGTCCCTGATGCTTATCCTTCAGAGTCAGATTCCAGAGCGCATCCAGAAGCATCAGCATCTCCCCGGCATCTGCCGTTTTGTGGATAACCAGACGCTTTGTGCAGGCGATGGAGGTTCCTGCATTTTCATCGGGAAGCTTTGACGGCGCGCACTGCTTCGCAAGTGCCGCAAGGAACGAATTCTTAAAGGCCTCATCCCCCGACAGGAGGCCATACCCCCGTTCCGCCTCATAGACGGGTGTCTGGGAGAAAGACTGGATCTCACCGCCCAGCTTTTTCGCGAAATCGTCGTATTCATCCTTTGCCGTGATGACATGCAAGATGTCCTGACTGCCGAGCAGGGCGTTAAAGACTTCCCGCTTCATCTGGTAGGTCTTTCCCGGATGATCGCTCCCCGTGATAAAGCCTGTGAGGTTCGTATTGTTCCTGCGGTTTAACATGATCAGGCTGTCATTGATAGCATTGAGACCGAGGAACATGCCGTTTTTACGAATCGCGTCCTGGATCCCCACAGGTGACATCACGGCCAGACGTCTCGCGTCCATGACACGCATGCAGTTGACTCTCGTCTGACACAGGGGGAGGCTCGACTGGAATCCCTCTGCCTGCTGCAGATCCAGTGACTGCACATTTCCGGAGAACTTCGCCGCCGACAGATGCATGAGGCAGGTGTCCTTATCCAGCGCCTCCGGGTCGGAAGCAAAGAGGACAATGGTGATGGTGCAGGCGAAGGCTCTGCTGTGTCTGGCCATCGCGTTCTTGAACACCGTGAGGGCGGACTTGTTGAAATACGCCGTCTCACTCATTTCCTTTTCTTCTTCCACCCGGGTTCTGGCCTTTCGTTTTCTCTCCGCGACGGTATCGCTGACGGAGCGGTTTCGGATCACGGTATTCTCTGCCACCAGGTCCGACGATTCCTTAAATCCGGCCTCGGTATCCACCGGTTCATAGGTGATGGACAGGATCATCTGCGAGCTGATCCCCGTGAGGTCGTTGATAAAGGAGGAGGACACCTCCCTCGGCACGCTGTGGAGGAACAGAGCTCTTGCATACATCTGCTGCGGGGTTCCCTCCTCCAGGATGCTGTGATCGATCCATTTCCTGGAGGTGTTCCAGCGCCCGGGCGCCACGAGATCCTTTGTGGTCATGCGCATATAGGTCAGGTTTTTTAAGTCGATTCTGCCGTTCCCGGAGAGGTCGATCTTTTCGCCGAATTTGTTTTCACAGGGGTGGAACATGTCATACATCACTTCCAGGCGTTCCACGAGGGTGAGCTCCTTTACGCTCAGACCGCAGAGCCCGCGGAAGGCTTCCCGGATGACGTGATCCAGCTTTTTGAAACGCTTCTCCGCTGCCTTCTCGCCTGTCGCAGCGACGGATACCACGTAATAGAGATCCTTGTGCGTGTTGTTATGTCCGATCTCCAGGTTTTCCGTCACCGCCTGATTGTAGGAAAGTGCCTCTTTACGTAGTTCCTCCGGAACCATGCCCGGATTCAACACATATCGGTATGGATCGTTTTCATCGTCGATCAGGCGGTTATGTACAACGAATTGAAAGTGCACATCCTGCGGAAGGGCGTTTAAGAGCTTTTCCATCGCCTGCTCCGCCGCCGTGGAATCATAGACCGCAACGCTGTCCGTGTGGATCTCGCCCACGCGGTACATCTTTGTGAATCGTCCGTCCAGGCCCTTTATGATGCCAAGCTTCGGGTAAGCATCCCGGTAAGGGATCATGGCGGCCATCCGGCCATCGATCGCAAGTGTCTTTTTCTTTCCCATGTCGTCCTCCTTTTCAGACCGCTTCGTCCATTTCTACAGGAAGTTTCATCGGCGGTGACGCGTAGAGCACCTTCTGGTTCAGTTTCTTTACGTACAGCTTTTCAAGGAAATCGTTTTCAAGCTTGTCGAGCTGCTCATACAGGTCACCGATATCGCTTTTTGTTTCGCTCTTTTCCGGAAGTTTCTTCTCCGCCTCCCTAAGGATCTGTTCCAGTTCCGGCTTGATCCCGCTGTCCAGAAGTCCGTTCATCGCGCAGGTTCCAGTAAAGCTGAGTTCCTGGCCTTTTAAGTACAGCAGGATCTTCCGGTAGCATCTGGCCAGGTGTTTGAGGATCCTTCTCCTTTCCCCGGCGGGGAGCGACGTATACTTTGTCAAAAGGATCCTTGCCTGCTCCTCTTGATATCCTCCGAGGTAGTGATTGATCAGGCATCTCTGCACCATCTGGGAGAGCAGGGGGATCTCCGAATCGGAAAGCTGTTTGTCGTCCCTGATGATGACAGGCACGTAGAAATCCGTGAACTGCCGGATGAGCTCTTTGAAGTACCGATTGGCGTCGCTTCTGGCTTCTTCCGCTACGTAGAAAAACTCTCCCTGTGTATAGCCGTCTCTGGTTTTTTCCGGCAGCTCCGTTCTTTTGACGAGGCTTATCACGAACCCTCTTTTGTGGACCGCGTTCTCGATCCCGAATGGACTCTCCGGCTCCTTTTTCATCTCCGCTTCAGTCTGTGCGATATCGTAGACAGGGATTGCACGTTCCTCGTAGGTGAACATCGGATCTCTCTCATACAGGATCCTGTTTTTGTCATCCATCCGGACTTTTCCGTCCTCGGAGTAGAGGGCAACCGCCGAACCGGTCACATAGCGCAGATCCGGAAACAGGATCCAGAGAGGGTTCTCTCCGTCCTTCACGGGGTGTCCCTGCTCCTTCCAGTTTCTGATCCCGGCGATCTCCGCCGCGTCCCGTCTCTGCGACCAGGCAAGGAGCTGGTTTTCGCTTCCGTGTGCGTACAGGCGGGTGACGACATGCAGGTAGCTGGTAAAGGCATCCGCGTCCTCTGCGATCTCTGCAACGGCCCGATCTGCCATTTCATGAAGTTGATCCGCGCTTTTCTTCTCATCACCCACGGTACTTTCCCTTCTTTCCGCCCTTTTTCTCCTGATTCTTCATCTGCTGCTCGATCATCTTTTTGCGTCTGGCACCTTCCTTTTTGGCCTCCTCCCACTCGCTGTTTTCCTCTTCCAGGGGCTGATCGGTTTCTTCCGCGGCGGTCATGTTTCTCGTCAGATCCTCATCGATCTCACGCAGATTTCCCTCTGCTTCCTCTCTGATCCGTGCTTCACGGATCGCGGTCTGTTTCTTTGCCTGCTCAATCTTCTGGGCATTTTCCATCGTCACATCAAACTGATCCGGCTGTTTTTTCTCTGTCTCTTCAGGGAGCGGCTTTAAATCCGATATATCGAGGCTGTTTAAGCCGTCCTCCTCCCTGTGATCGCCGACAGCTTCTTCCTGCGCGGGGCTGTCCTCATCGGTACCATCATCGTCGTAGTCGTCTCTGTCGCATCTCGCGCGGAGAAAGTACCACCAGTCCTCAAGTTTTCCGGTTCGGATGAAGAAGAACCAGAAGAGGAAACCGGATGCGATGATCAGGATGCCGATCGTGATCCAGATCCAGAGCGGGAGTCCCAGGAATGCGTGTCCTTCCTGTTCCGGCTCTTTTGTCACAGGAGTATCCGGTATGGGTGAAACCGCGGGATCCGTTTTGGGTGGCTCCGCCGATGCACCGCTTCCTGCGTTATCGGTCGTGGTTCCTGCCGTAGAGGCCATACTGGAAGCAGTACCTGCCGTGCTGCCGGTGGTCCCTGCGGTGGATGCGCTTGTGGATGCCGTGCTGCTCCCTGCAGCGGAAGCTGACCTTCCCGTAGCGGAGCTGCTCTTTCCCGTCGCGCTGCTTTTTCCTTTCCCGGATTTCTGACAGTCACATCCTCCGTTACAGCACTGACAGCATCCGCAGCATGTTTCCTTTGAACTCCCCGTACCGGCTGTCTTTCCGGTCGCTGCTGTCGAACTGGCCTTTCCCGCCTGCGAGCCGGTACCCGGCACAGGTGTCTGAGGCGTGGGATCAGCAGATGCGCCTGTTCCCGGATTGTCATGACCGTCGGGATCCTCACCGGTGGATGGCTTCTTTTTGCTGGAGCCCTTTCCGGGATCTTTGGAAGCGCCCGTCGATGCACCGCCTGCCACAGAGCTGTGATCGGTCGCGTTCGCGATTACCGGCATGGTGAAGGTCGAATACTTTTCCCCGAGTTCCTCCCGCGGATAGACCGGTTCTGCCGCATTAGCCCTCAGGGCAGCCATCAGAAATGCCATCAGAATGATCAGGATAAACGGTGTTTTGTTGTTTCGAAATGTAGTCATTCCCGGTTTCCTTCCTGGGAATCGCGCAGTTCCCGCATTTTTTCCTCTCGCTGCATGGCGGCCTCCCGTCTGCGGTCTTCCTCTTCGTATTCCTTGAGTTCTTTCATGTTGGATGTCAGAACACGGTATATCGGATGTACCTCTCCGTCCTTCGTATACTTCGGGAAGGTAGAAGAGAAGGGCACACAGTTGGTGCCTGTATAGATCAGTCCCTGTCCGCGCGGGGCAGAGGTGATCACATCGATCTGGGATTCCGAGAGGTTTAAAAGCTGCGCCAGCTGCAGGCGGTCATTCGGCGCCTGATTGAGCATCTGGACGAAGTTGCAGTTGGAAAGCATCTTTCTGGCCGTATCGGACTCCAGCAGGTCTTCGACGTTCTGTGTGATCCCGGTGGGGACGCCGCCGTATTTCCTCGCTCTTTTGAAGAGCATGTTTAAGAAACTGGCGGAACGCTCATCGGAGAACAAAAGATAGATCTCATCCACCCAGAACCAGGTATTGCGGCCTTCCCGTCGGTTTTCAAACATCCGGTTCATGATGGAATCCAGAATGATCAGCATGGCAACGGGCTTTAACTTTTCTCCGATGTCCTTGATGTCATAGACCACGAACCTGTTTCTGGTATCGACGTTGGACTGAAAGCCGAAGGTATTGAGCGAGCCGGTTCCTGTGTATAGCTTTAAAGCCTGCGACAGTACATAGGCATCCTCCTCCGGTCGCTCCTCCAGCACCTGCTGAAGGTCCGTCAGGGTCGGCATCTCTTCTGGCGGAATGGGATGGAGCCTGCCGTCCTCATCCATGAAGGGCGCGTACAGGTCGTGCACGCACTCGTCGATGATGGTTTCCTGCACGGAGGAGAGTTCCTCCTTCACCAGGACATCCATAAGTTTCAGGATGAAATCCGCCTTGGCGAGCACGGGATTCGTCTCCGTGGTGTCGTCCTCATTGGTCCATTCGTAATCGACGGTGATCTCCATCGGGTTAATATGCCACTTGCCGCCTGGGGTGATCTTGATGACCTCACCGCCAAGAAGCTTTGCCAGCGCCACATACTCCCGTTCCGGATCCAGCACGATGCAGACCGACAGGGTGACGAGCAGGATCAGCAGGATCTCCAGCTTCGCCGCAAACGACTTGCCGGAACCCGGAGTCCCCAGAATAAAGCCGTTGAAGTTCTGTGTCAGAAGCCTGTTATACAGGATCAGGTTTTTGGAGATCAGATGGAGGGAATAGTTGATTCCGCCCGGATCCCGAAGCTCCAGATACGAAAAGGGCATGCAGACCGCCGTCACGGACGAGGATTTGAGTGTCCTTCTCTTATGAAAAGGGATATCTACGTAGAGCAGAGGGAGTGTTGTATTGAAGCCCTCCTCCTGTCTGTCCACCATGATCCTGATCCCGACCACGGAAGCGTTGCAGTTCGCGTAAATGGTGTCCGTGTATTCCTGCAGCTGCTCCTCGGTATTGGCATAGAACATCAGGGTGTAGGTGACCTTGTAGAGCTTTTCGTCGTCATTGATCATGTCACTGCGAAGCGCGAGAGCACGTTCGACGCGCTCCTCGGTCTCGGGGCTCACCATCTCTTCCGGAAGCCCCGCGGCAATGAGGTTTTTCATTTCATCCGATTTTCTGGTCTGTGCGAGGACGATGTTTTTGTGCACCATGGCGTTTGCCACCTTGCTCTGGATCGGACGGATGTTGATGGTAGTGACCATGTTGAAATTCACGTCGGTGAGACGCATGAAGAACTCGTCCGACAGGGCGTTTGGCAGGGTGACGATCTGCATGACGCGGACATATTTTCTGCCGATGCGGATGTGTCTCGGATAATACTGGATGGAGGCGGGTGCCACCATGTCCTGTGCGGAGAGGCCCATCTCTCTGGCGTTTGCGAAATCATAGAAGACACGCTCCCTGACGATCCCGTCC
>JAIKYU010000129.1 GCA_024682835.1 Lachnospiraceae bacterium
TCTCATCAGCGTACCGGAGGTGTCAAGGATCGTCGCCGACCACAACACACAATCTGTCCCGGAAAAAGTCTCCTTTGTTCCGCCAACCTGGATATTTATTCCGTTTTCCGTCTTGCTGGCGCCGAGACTGGGAATCTCCTCCTTTGTCGTCGTCGCACTCTTGATCGCCTTGCTCTCCGAGCGCGCCACATTCGTTGTTAACAGGGAAGCCGAGGTTTCCACCGGCTCCTCTTCGAGGATGGGAAGCGACGCCTCCGGCTTCTCTTCGCTCTCTCCGGACGCAGGCGCGGTCTCCGTACCCTCGGTGCCGTCGGCCGGGACAGCCTCTCCGCTCTCATTTCCTGCGGGGTCGCTGCTGCCGTCTTTGTCGTCCGCATCCTGCGCTTCGCCGGCGTCGTTTTTCTGATCATCCGCTGCGGGCACGGTCTCGCCGTCGGATCCGTCGCCGGCTGTATCCGCTTCGTCGTCGGATTGATTTTCATCTTCCGTGATCGCGGGAACGCCGCCCTCGGCATCGCCGCCTTCCGAACCGTCGCCCTCCGGCTGATCGATGCCCAGCGCATCGGCAAGTTGGCGATCCAGCACACCGCCGCCGCGATTGGTAATCTCATTGGCGCCTTCGTACTCCCCCGCGAGACCCGAATCGGAAAGCATATCCAGCGAGCCGCCCGCGTTGGCACTGCTCGACGTTTCCCGTCCGTTGCTGGCGAAGGAGCGCACCGAGATGGTGACCACCTGGAACATCTGCGTCACAATCAGGATGCACAACGCAATCGCTACTACCTTGCTCTTACTGATTTTGCCCATAACATGCCTCCAAAAGCGCACACATACCCATAATGCTGTTAGTCTAAAGCATAGCACAATGATTTTGGAAATGCACGCATTTTTCCCAAAATAACAAGTGTTTTTTATCGTTTTTTCGAATACCGCAAGATATTGCGTTTGTAAAATGGAAAAAGACGAAATACGGGTCTGCAAAGTATTTGCCCGTTTCGATGGTCTTTTGGAAAATGATCTGTTATAATGAAGTGTTGTTGTTTTTACCGACGAACAAAGACCGTGCACACCGCACGGATGATCCACAAGGAGCAGAGGATGAAAAGAAACCCCGCAGCTTACCTTGCAATACTTATGACCGCAACGGTCCTGTCCGCCTGCGGCAATCAGACCGCGCAGATCAACGGCAACGGAACAGGCGGAACCGTCGCCCTGCAGAGCCCGGACACCGCTCCGGCCGACGGGCAAGCGACACCCGCAGCCGCGGCAGGAGGCGGAACGCAGCTTCTCAACGCATCCGGCTCGATCAACCGGCCGATTTCCGTGGATCCCACCGGATTGAGCGAGGGCTTCTCCGCCGTGATCTATGACAACAGCAACGGGCTCCCGACAGCGGAGTCCAACGCCATCGCCGAAACAAGCGACGGTCTCCTCTGGATCGGCAGTTATGCCGGACTGATCCGGTACGACGGCAACACCTTTGAGCGGCTGAGTGACACCGGCGGAATCGCCAGTATCAAGTGTCTCTACGTGGACAGCAAAGACCGCCTGTGGATCGGTTCCAACGACAACGGCGTGGCCGTCATGGAACGCGGTGAATACCGTCTGTGGGGCAAGCTGGACGGCATGAAATCCGCCCACACCCGCGCGATCACCGAAGATCAGAACGGTACCATTTATATCGCAACCACCTGCGGGATCATGACGATCGATTCGTCGTATCAGCTCTCCTCCCTGGAGGATCCCCGCATCGCGGAAGCAAACATGCGTGATCTCCGTCGCGGAATCGACGGAGCGCTCTACGGCACGACGGATTCCGGCGACATTGTCACGATCCGTGACGGCGCCGTGGTGAGCTTCATCAGCGCGGCAGACAACCCGCTGAACGGAGTCGGCTGCATTTTCCCGGATCCCGGGGAGCCGGGGGTGATTTATCACGAAGCACCGGATTTTGCGCTTTACCGTGTGGATATCACAAACGGCTTCGATATCAGGGAAAAAATCGAAATCGAACCGCTTAAATATCTGAAGGCCATGGAATATATTGACGGCAAGATCTGGCTCTGCGCCGGCAACGGCATCGGCGTCCTGGAAAACGGGAAGTGCAGCACGCTTGATAATCTGCCGTTGAACAACAACGTCGGTCATGTCATGACGGACTATCTGGGCAATCTCTGGTTTACCTCCACGCGGCAGGGGCTGATGAAGGTGGTGCCCAACCAGTTTTCCGATCTGTTCGCCCGGTTCGATATCCCGGAAACCGTGGTCAACTCCACCTGCATGTGCGACGGGCAGCTGTTTGTCGCAACGGACGCGGGTCTGATGGTTCTTGACGATCACGGTGTGGTGCCGAAGGTTCCGCTGACGAAGGCCGTGTCCGCCTCCGGCGCCGACCTGGGCGCCACGGATCTCATCGAACTGCTGGACGGCAGCCGCATCCGTTCGATCATCCGCGACAGCAAGGGGCAGGTGTGGATCTCCACCTGGCGCTCGATCGGCCTGATTCGCTACGCAAGTGGCGTGGCGACTGCCTTTACCGGGGAGAACGGCCTGTTATCCACGAGCTTCGGCAGCTTCCGCGCCGTTTCCGAGTGCCGGGACGGCAAAATTCTCGTCGCGGAGTCGGGCGGCGTGGATGTCATGGAGGGCGACCGCGTCGTCGCCACCTACGGAGAGGAAGCAGGCATCACCAACACGGAGAGCCTGACCGTCACGGAAGGCTTAAACGGTGAAATCGTCCTCGGCAGCAACGGCGGCGGTATCTATATCATTGACGAAAGCGGTCTGCGGACGATCAATGTCGAGGAGGGGCTGCCCTCGGACATCGTGATGCGCCTCAAACGGGACGATAAACGGAACGTGATCTGGATCGTCACCAGCAGCGCCATCGCCTACATGACCCCCGACTATCAGGTGACCACGGTGGAGCAGTTCCCGTACACCAACAATTTTGATCTTTACGAGAGCAGCAACGGGGATATGTGGGTGCTCTCCAGCAACGGCATCTACGTGGTGCCCGCCGAGCAGCTCATCGCCAACGGGGAGATCAATCCGGTGTTCTACAGCAAGTCCAGCGGTCTGCCCGTCATCACGACCGCAAATTCCTACAGCGAGCTGACACCGGAGGGAGACCTGTATATTGCCGGAAGCACCGGCGTCGCCAAGGTCAACATCGACGTCCCCTTTGAGGATGTCAATGAGCTGAGGGCGGTGGTTCCCTACGTGGAGACGGACGGACAGAAGATCTACCCGGACGAATCCGGCTCGTTTACGCTTCCCCACACCACCCAGAAGCTGACGATCCCCAGCTCCGTGCTCAACTACTCCTTAAGCAATCCACAGGTCAGCTACCAGTTAATCGGCTTTGACCGGCAGAGCACGACCGTTTCCCGCAACGAAATGGTTCCGCTTGACTACACGAACCTGCGCGGCGGATCCTACGATTTTGAACTTCAGATCAAGGATGCCATGGGGCGCGGCAACAAGACCGTTTCCGTGCATATTATCAAGGAAAAAGCCTTCTATGAGCAGACCTGGTTTTTCATCACCGTCGGCCTGGTCGTGCTGTTCCTGCTGTTCATAGGCGTGCACTCCTATGTGCGCAGACGGGTTCTGGCTCTGGAGAAGAAGCATAAAGCGGCCCGCGAACAATTTGAGCAGACCGCGGAGGCCCTCTCCAGTGCGATCGACGCAAAGGACAGCTACACAAACGGCCATTCCCGCAGAGTCGCGGAATATTCAAAGAAAATCGCCGTAGAAGCCGGCAAATCCGAGGAGGAATGCGAAAAGATCTACTTTGCGGCGCTTCTGCACGATGTCGGAAAAATCGGTATTCCCATTGATATTATCTCTAAAAAGGGACGGCTCACGGACGAGGAATTTGATCAGATCAAGCAGCATCCGGTGATCGGAGGTCAGATCCTCTCCAAAATCAAGAATTCACCGTGGCTTGGCCTCGGCGCCCGGTACCATCACGAGCGCTACAACGGAAAGGGCTATCCGGAGGGCATAAAGGGGGATGAGATTCCGGAGATCGCGCGCATCATTGCCGTGGCGGATGCCTACGACGCCATGACCTCCAACAGAAGCTACCGCAACGCCATCCCGCAGCATATCGTCCGGGAGGAGCTGGTCAAGGGCATCGGGGCGCAGTTTGATCCCGATTTTGTCAAGATCATGATTCATATGATTGATCTGGATACCGAATACCAGATGCAGGAGTCGCAGAGCGGCGCAGGAATCTCCCCCACGACAAACCTCCGGTGCGACACGATTTATCACGAATGCACCGAAGGCATCTCCATCACGGAAAAGGAAACCGTCATCCGCCTCTGCTCTCAGCCGGACGACGATGTGAAGGAGGAGGCCAGCCTTCCCTCGCTGATCCTGTTTGACTCGCTTGACGGAAAGGTTCATCCGGGCGAGGAGGATAATAAGAATCTGCTCTATTACGAATATGCACGGATCCGTCTGGACGGACGCGTGACAGAGGGCGAAATACGGAAGACGCAGGTAAAGCCCTGCGAGCAGGGCGTCGATCTTGAACAGCGGGAACCCGGCGATCCTGAGCGCGAACAGCGTTACCGGATCGAGGCGGTTCATTACAAGGATCATGTGCTGGTCAGGATCATCAGCGAGAAGCGCTCGATAGAGGTCATTCTCGCGCTTCCGAACAGCTCACGCTTCGTCTATTTATCCCTCGGCGGCGAGCACTGCTACATCCACAATATCCGGGTGCAGAATGAAGAAAAAGAGGCGGACAAAAACACCATTCCCCGCATCGCGGAGGAGATCAGTTACATCCAGGGCCGGCCGCAGGGGGATATTCCCAATATCCAGGTGGACGGCTGGCGCACGAATTCCACGGAGGGCATCGCGGTGGACAACGGCCTGACCCTGCGATTCCACACCATGAGCCTGCCTTCCGCGAGGCTGGTGTGGCACTGCCCGTTTGTCACCGTGTTCTCATCGGAGGACGGAACGGCCGACGGCGAACATTTCCGCGAGTATCAGCTGCTTCGGCTTGACGGCGAGACCTGGGAATCCGACGAGCACGCGGAAAACAAGGTGCAGATCGAAAGACGCGAGAGCTTTGAAGACTGGAACATCTGGAAGGAAAAGAACAAGCAGGGCCTGGACTGCACCGTCACCATCCGCCGGGAACAGAACCGGATCATCATGGAGACGGAAAACCTGGGCATTTACATTCAGAGCGTCACGACGATCCACGACAGCGTGAAAAACCTTTATGTCGCGCTGACCGGCGATCAGTGTGCGATCACTGACATACATATATCGCGTGATTCATAAACCGGCGCAGTTTAAACGGATCACATAGTCACATAGACATAACGACAGGAAACAAAGGCGTTTCTTCCGTGGGGGAGAAGCGCCTTTTTTCTCATAAAACAGGAGGAAATCTACATGGAAAATGTTCATGAAGAATGCGGAGTCTTCGGCATTCGCAGCACGCAGGAAAAGGGCATCGCCAATCTGGTCATGGTGGGTCTGACGGCACTCCAGCACAGAGGACAGGAGGCAGCGGGCATCGCCGTCAACGAGGATCGGTCCATCCGCTTCCATAAGGGACTCGGGCTGGTGCACGAGGTGTTTCCGCAGGAGGAACTCGACAGACTGGGCTCCGGCAAAATCGCAGTCGGTCATGTGCGGTACTCCACAAGCGGCAACAATACCGTCATCAATGCGCAGCCCATGGTGGTCCGCCATGTCAAAGGGCAGCTGGCGCTTTGTCACAACGGCAATCTGATCAACTCCTATGAGCTGCGCAGGGAACTGGAGCTGGAGGGCTGCATCTTCCAGACCACCAGCGACACGGAGGTCATCTCCTACCTGATCACAAGGGAGCGTCTGAAGGCGCCCTCAATCGAAGAGGCCGTAAAGAGAGCGGTTCAAAGGCTTCAGGGCGCCTATTCCCTGGTCATGATGTCCCCGACGAAGCTTCTTGCCTGCAGGGATCGTCTGGGAATCCGTCCGCTTTGTCTGGGAAAGCTTCCGGACGGCAATCCGGTGTTTGCATCGGAAAGCTGCGCGCTGGATGCGGTCGGCGCCGTCTTCGTCCGGGATCTGGAGCCCGGAGAACTGGTGGTGGCGGATGATAACGGCCTCCGATCCATTTCCTGCTTTCCGGATCACAACTCCTGTGCCCTCTGCGTTTTTGAGTACATCTACTTCGCGCGGGCGGATTCCGTCATTTGTGGGGTCAGCGTACAGGAAGCAAGGAAACGGGCCGGCCGGTATCTCGCGGAGGATCATCCGGTTCAGGCGGATATCGTGATCGGCGTCCCGGATTCGGGACTGGATGCAGCGCTCGGATTTTCGGAGCAGTCCGGCATTCTCTACGGAATCGGACTCGTGAAGAACAAATACATCGGAAGAACCTTTATCTCACCGACGCAGGAGCTGCGGGACGCGCAGGTCAGGCTGAAGCTCAACGCCGTCGCAAGCGCCGTACAGAACAAACGGGTCGTCATGATTGATGATTCCATTGTGCGCGGCACGACCAGCGCCTATATTGTCCGGCTGTTAAAAAACGCCGGCGCCCGCGAAGTCCATGTGCGGATCTCCGCGCCGCCGTTTCTGCATCCCTGTTATTACGGGACGGATGTGGATTCCGAAAACAGCCTGATCGCCAGGGGACATTCGCCGGAGGATATTGCCCGGATGATCGGCGCCGATTCCGTGCAGTTTCTCTCCGTGGAACGCGCACTCACCCTGGCAGGGAGCAAAAAAGCCGATTCGCTCTGTGCCGCGTGCTTTGACAGCCGCTATCCGGCAGGGGTTCCGTCGATCACGGAAAAAGACCGCTTTGAAAAGCTTTAATTCTTTCCATAATACTTCATGCACAGCATGGTGATATCGTCAAACTGCGGCGCACCGCCTGCAAATTGATCCACGTCCTCCCGCACCTGGCGGATCAGTTCCCCGGGCGCTGCATCCGCGTGCCGGTTCAGGCTTTCCACCAGCCGTTCATCACCGAACATCTCACGGGAAGCGTTGGATGCCTCCGGTACGCCGTCCGTATACACAAAGATGCAATCCCCCGGCTGAAGCGTGAATTCCCGGTTCATGTAGGTCGCTTCCTCGTTGAGACCGACCAGGATGTTGTGCTTGTAATTGAGCAGTTCAAAGCCTTTTCCGGCCCGATAAAGCCCCGGATTCTCATGCCCGGCATTGCAGGACTTTCCTTTTCCGGTTGAGATCTCCAGAACCGCCAGCCACACGGTCACAAACATCATAGAGGAATTGCGCTCGCAGAGCTGTTTATTCACGCGCTCCAGAGCACCTGCCGGATCGTTTCCGTTCATCAGCTGATTTTTGATCAGCGTCTTTGAAACCATCATGAACAGCGCCGCAGGGATTCCCTTATCGGAGACGTCCGCAATCACCATGGCCAGATGATCGTCGTCCACAAGAAAGAAATCATAGAAATCACCGCCCACCATCTTGGCAGGGTCCATGCTGGCATACAGGTCAAACTCATTTCGATCCGGAAATGCCGGAAAACTCATCGGAATCACACTGGCCTGAATGTCCGCCGCCAGCTTCAGCTCATTGTCGAGCCGGTCCAGATCGGAAAGCATGGACACCACACCCCGCACGGGATCTCCGGCATCCTGATCCTCCGTCGTCCGCCTGAGAAAGGTGAGCAGCTCCTCATCCCCCGTACGCATACGGCCGGTTACCTTTATCCGGACCAGCTCATCCGGATGCGCCTTATTGTGTTCCTCCACCGCCTCCTCGATCTGTGTGGAAAGAAGCTGCACTTCGGACCGGCTGTATGTCTCGAGAAAGACCAGAAACCGGTTTGTTGTCGTCCGGATCACATCGCCCTTCTGATTCAGGGTATTCTGCAGAATCCCGCACCCGACCGGAAAACTGTCGTCCACCTCGAGTACCATCGCGCTGCGGGCATCGAATCTTCCGATCATCGCGAGATCACAAAGGTAATTCAGGAACCTGCTGTTATACATCCCGGATTCCGGATCCAGATAAAGCAGCTCCTCCGCCATGGAGAGATACACCAGCATCGCCCCGACAGCAAACCCCAGCACGTCCGCCTGATAGGGGAAAGGGGAATACTGAACGGCAAAGCCCAGCACCACCGGCACAAGCAGGGGCATCACCAGCAGGAATCGAACCTTTTCCGACGTCCTGTCATAGATGCTGACATGCACCAGCGATACCAGGAAATACACGGCTTCAACCGCGATGAAGACGGGATAGAGCGTACCTTCCTCAAACCGGTTTTCCGCTGAATAGGTGAAGATGATGCCGCTGAACAGATTGACGACCAGGAGTACGGAAAAAACCACGAACGGCAGAAACGACAACGCCCATATTCTGAGTTTTTTCCGGTCTCTCCCATAAAGCTTGATCCGCACGTAACCCGCCCACAGCAGGATGACCAGAAACGTCAGCCATTCCCACAGGGTTCTGCCGATCATGGCGAGTAAATGGCACCATGAAGCCTCCCGGTTCAGCATCGCATGGCAGACAAAGCTGCACACGCAGGCACCGGTCAGCGTCAGGCAGAAACCATAAAAAAACCGGAGGGACAGATTCATCCGTCTTTTGGAAAAGGCCAGCACAAGAAGCAGGACCATCATCAGGATCGCGGCGGCATCCACGTAACAGGTGACGATCGCCGCTTCATCAATCATGAACATGTCACCTCCTTCTTCTGCATTCTGTTCATCACATAAAGATACATAATGATCAGGTACAGCGTATAGAACAGGGATGAGGAGGAGATACCATGCACCCACATATCCCAGAGCAGACGGATCAGATTCAGCATCAGAAAAGGAACGCACAGACGCCTGTTCAGTCTGTAGAGCCTCACCAGCAGGAGTGCTAGATAAACCCACACCGGGATGATGGTCAGTTCAGCCGCACCGGGAAGGATCTCATTTCCGGATCCGATCGAAAAGATCCAGCCGGTTTTCAGATTGATCAGCATCACGAAAAGATGCAGAAAGCAGGGAATCCCATACAGGAGCTTTGCTTTCCGCGCATGGGCATTGTCCGGCTCCATTGCGTAATCGACGTATACCAGCAGCAGGTACGGAAAAACGACCAGCAGACAGTAGCGCAGGGTGGTTCCGAGAATCAGGCTTTCCCTCACGAAAGAATAGGAAAGGTATTCCAGACTGTTGGAAAGAATCTCCCCGAAAACCAGAGTCATATTCGCAAGGATCAGGTAGAAAAACAGCTTGTCTTCAACCCGGCCGCGCTTTCTGTACGGTGTCGTAAAAATCAGGACACCGATCAGAAGCAGGAGGGAGGCGTAATCCAGAATGACGGTTCCGATATTGCCGCCCGAGAGGATTTTCCCTTTGATAATGGAAAACGAGGTGGTCTTTTCCGTCAGTCCCGACATGTCCTTTACTGTCATGACAAACTGATAGGACCCCAGCTTCAGATTGGTGTAATCGATCGGGGTCAGCTTACTGTGGATGACGGTTGTTGCCGATGAATCAAAGCCGTCCAGATAGTAGGTGACCTTCGGATCGATCATCGAATAATTGAACACATGCGGGTGAAATGTCAGCTTCCGTGCGCTGGCCGGAAGGATAAACTGACCGGAATCGTCCGGATAGATGCGCACATTGTCGGCATCAATATAGGGAAGTGCCACCTTCAGATCGCTGATCGGCAGAATCGGTGTGTCCACGTTGACCCTGACCACACCGGCAGAACAGGCAATAAACAGTTCTCCGTCTGGGGTCAGCTCACTGTTCGCATTGGCCGAGGCCGCATAGGGCATCCCGCTGCTGATACCGAAAAACTCTGGTTCAACCGGGCCGTTGGCTAACAGCGTCTCGCCGGGAACGACGTAGAGGCCCGCACTGGAGATCACCCAGACGACACCCTGGCTGTTTTCATACAGATCATAGTTGTTGGGATAAGGAAACTGTCTGATGGTGGTCACCTGATAATCCGGCGTCATATACGCGAGCGAATTACTGGTCACAATCCAGTATATATCATGAAATCTGCTTTTCTTGATCCTGAGAATGATGTCTGACATCAGCCCGTCTTCTGTGCCGATCCGCTTCAGTCCGTCCGATCCGATAATATAGATGCCGTCGCCGTCCGATCCGAAGATCCGCTCGTGATGAAAACCCTCCGTCAGGGTCAGGATGCTGCCGTTGACAATTCCTTCCTTCTCTCCGTAGGATTCTGTCACGCGGTCTTTGTCAATCACGCACACGCCGCCGTTATTGGAAACCAGGAAGGATCCGTCCTCACATTCGACGACCTGACGGATCATGTTGGTGAACAGACCGTCCTCCGTGGAAAACACCGTCAATTCCCCGTGATCAAGTCTGAGCAGTCCGTATTTTCTCCATGTGGGAATCCACAGCCGACCCTTACTGTCCACGGACATGCAGCGGATCCGGACGCCGTCCAGATACTCCAGGAGGTCAACGACATCCAGCTTGTCGCCGGAGGCCGTCACGGCCTTATTCACCGGAAAGCGATCCACCTTTCCTTTTTCCTCATCGAGAATCATCAGCCCGCTGTCCGAGCCGGCAAAAAGCTTCCCGTCATACATGCAGGTGGAATTCACCACCGTCTCCGGAAGATTGTACCGCTCAAAGAGATCCGAAAAGTAATTCTGGACGATCTTCATCACCCCCTGGTGTGAGGACACGAACCAGAGGTTTCCTTCATAATCGGTGATCACATGCTCGATCGTGTTGGTCATGGGCACGTCTTCCAGCAGGTGAAATTCTCTTAATTCGAGTCTGCCCGCGCCGTTGGAGGCACAGACCCAGATCTGCCCGTCGATAAACGTCACGCTGCTGATATAGGTAAGGGGAGAGACATCCCGCACGATCAGGGAAGCGAAGTTGTCGTCCAGCCTGCCGTAGCAGACCTTCGTTCCCTCCGTTCCGATGTACAGCCGGCCCGGATTTTCGGGATCCGGCATGATGCAGTGGATTCCGTGAACCCGGCACTCGTCATGGTTCAGAAAGGTAACCAGTTCGCCGTTTTTCAGCGTGAAAAGGTCTCCCTCCTGCGTGCGGCCATAGACCAGCCCGTCGCTACCGGTGTAAAGCTCGGAAATCGTCTGCTCATAAACGCGTTCATCCTCCGGCACGGTGAGCCGCCCTTTTTCATCGATTGTAGCGATCCCGCCGGCTGAACCGCCGATGTACATCAGACCGTCCGCGCCCTCCGTGATCGACCGGATGCTGACCGAACGCAGGCCATCCGATCTGTTCCAGTTGCGGAAGGCTCCCTTTGACATGAGAAAGACGCCGGAATCATTGGTTCCGATCCAGAGCCGGTCATAAGAATCCACATACAGGCACCGCACATTGGCGATCCCGGTGGTGGAATCGATGCGCTCGAAGGTGTTGCCGTCATAACGAATCAGACCGGCATAGCTGCCGATCCACAGAAACCCGTCCCCGGTCTGCGCGATGGCCGTAGCATCCGATGTCGGCAGACCGTTTTTGTTGTTGTAAAGCACGGCAGAAAAACTGCCCCTGTTCCGGATCGGATCCATCGCGGATTCGCAACGGCCTTTCAGGGGCATTGCAAGAAAACAGAACACTGCCGCCAGACAGACCAGAGCGGCAGTCAGCCTTCTTCTGTTCCTTTGACGTCTGCTGGTGGTAGTCATGAGATCCTCAAAGAATCAATCCTCCCGGACAACTTTCATTGCCTGCTTGTCCACGTACATGGCATCATCCGCCCGCTTAAACACATCGCCGATGCCCCCGTCCACGCTCTCGTCGTAACGTGCAAAGCCGATGGCAGCGGAAACCTGCTCCCAGGGCTCAAGCGTGTCGTCCCTGGAAAGAGCATCAAGCTCCCCCTTAAACTCACCGATGAGCCGCTCAATGTGCATAAGATCGTGATGCCGCAGAATGATCGCAAATTCATCCCCGCCGTATCGAAACACGGGCGAATGTCTGAAAATACGGCAGACGATGGAGCAGATCTTCTGAATCGCCTTATCGCCCATCTCATGGCCGTACCGGTCGTTGATCTTCTTGAGATAATTCAAATCCACAATGGCGATACCGAATTCCTTATCTCCGTTTTTCACCGCCGTTTCCAGACGGGATGCCTCCACATCATACGCGCGCTTGTTGCGCACGTTGGTCAGGGCGTCCTTATTGGCCATCTCGTTCATTTTCTGCGCCTGCTCCCGGGTGGCGACGATCTCCTGCTTGGCGGCGAAGAGGTTGGTGTAATAATCATTGATATCCCGCTCCATCTGCTTCATGGAGTCAGCCAGATCGCCGATCTCATCCCGGTTGCTGATCCGGATCTGCTCGAAGCCGTGCTTGAGCTCCTCTCCGTTTTCCTCGCAGTAATTGAGCGCGGCATCCGCCAGGATCTTCAGCGGTTTGACAAGCACCCGGTTCACCAGAAGGATACCGATCATGCTGATCACCAGAGAAACGGCAAGCAGCAGTAGTCCGGTCAGCACCGTATATTCCTTCTGCTTCGCCCGGATCATGTCCATGCTGATGTCCACACCACAATGAGCCACCATCTCGCCGTCCGGCGAAAAAATCGGCATGTTGGACGTGACCAGCCAGCCATACTCCTCCGTGTTGGTGATATAGGCGGGATACTGGTATTCGCCCCTTGCCAGCTGGGTGTAATCCACTTCCTCCGTGTGATCCAGGCAGCCCGGCGGACAGGGCTCCTCCGGATCCGCGTCGCAGATGTACATATAGATCTCGTCTTCCGCGCTCATCCAACCCAGATAGATGCATTCCACATTGTTCTGATCCTGAAACCGCACCAGCTGCTCACGCAGGGAAAGAAAATCAGCATCCTGTTCCAGGGAGGAAAAACGGTCTATGTATTCGTTGAATTCGGGCGAACCCCACTCATCGCTCAGCACCTTGTTTTCGGTGGCATGATAGATCTCCTGAGCCTTCCGGCTCAGACGCTCCACCTGATTCCCGTCCAGCACGGCCGCAACCGTACGGGCCAGTTCATCGGCGCTCCGGCAATACTCGCTGTTGATGATGCTGCTGATAATCGAACTGCTCACGGTAAGCGCCGTGGCGCTCAGGATCAGTGTAAACAATGCCAGAAGGACTATTGTCTTGAATCGAAGCGTATATTTCATTTTTCCCCCGTCGCTGTCTTATTCGTCAACTCGACCCCGGCCGGACGGTCTCCCTGTTCGTGCATATGAAATGACAGAATAAATTCCCATTTTCCTACTTTATCTTACCAGAAAGCGTTTTCACATTCAACATCCTGTGATAAAATGTCACAGAGACGGCTTATGCTGTATTCTCACAGCGGGTGAGCAGCCTG
>JAIKYU010000093.1 GCA_024682835.1 Lachnospiraceae bacterium
CGAGCGGAGTATCTATCGGTACAAGGCCTATTATGACGAGATGCAAAAAAAGAAGAAGGGGAAATCTTGAGGTGGAATTTTTGCACCGCAAAATCTAAAGTGGTCGAATTCGACTACTTAACAGAAGAGCGTAGATGAAAAAGACATAGGGGCTGTCGCACTAAGTGATTAGTGCGGCAGTCTTTTTCATCGGATGAAATCCAGCCAATCGGCTGGATTTCTTGTATAAAAAACAAGGGGGCTGTCGCAATAGATATTGCGGCGCCCCGTTTTGAGTTTGCAGTGGTATCAGTCGCCAATGTTTTGTGCAGCATATGCAGCGATTCCTGCGGAAGGTTGATTCTTTCCGACGTGTATCCGATCACGCAGTCATGCTGCTGATCGTGCCTGTCTTTCGTGAGCAGGAAGCGTCGTGTGTGCTACGGCGTGTAGCAGATCACGCTGTCGTGCTGCTGGTAGTGTTTTCCTGCCTCAAGCCGGAAGCGGTGCTGCTTCCCGATGCCGTCGAACCACTTGTACGGCGCGTCATCCTTCGTCTTTCCCTCCGCGATCTCGATTGCGCCCTGCCGCAGGCAGCGCATCAGGGAGATGTCGTCAAAATCGCGCGCGTGGCCGTGCAGGATCACGTCGGCTTTTTCCTCGAGGAACATGACCCGATCCAGTGCCTTCACGAATTCGGCCATCGGGAGACACCCGTCCAGCTGCATCCACAGATGATGATTGACGGAATCGCCCGTAAACAGGATCCGGTCCTCCTTGAGGAGCAGCAGGATTCCGCCCGGCGTGTGCCCCGGCAGATCATAGATCTCGAGGGTCCGGCCGCCCAGGTCAATCACGTCTCCTTCCTTTAACGGCTTAAACGGCGGCATATGCAGGCCGCGTTCCTGACAGGCCTCGACGAACTCCGGCTCCTTCATAAACATCTCGGCCAGCTCATTGTCCGCCGGGTTCATATACGCTTCTTCGAAATACACATTTCCGTAAATGTGATCCGGATGGCCGTGGGTGTTCACGACGATGAGGGGCTTGTCCGTTTTGCTGCGGACGACCTCGTACAGATCGTTGTAGCCGATCATCGTGTCGATCACGCAGGCCCTGTTCTCGCCGATGACGATGTAGCCCGTCGCCTCATGGCCCTCATCCATCAGAAAGAGACCGGGCCTCATTTCCTTGATAAAAAGCTCCTTCTTTTCCATCTGTCTGCCTCCTCTATTGAGATCAAAAACGCATTTCCCTGAAGGGATGTGCTCGGTTCAGGAGTTCATATTATCTTGCCCACTGATACAGCTGTGCGTAGATCCCCTGCTTTGCCATCAGCTCCTCGTGCGTGCCCGACTCTTCAATCCCGTTTTCGGTGAGCACCAGGATCCGCTCCGCGTTCCGGATCGTCGAGAGCCTGTGGGCGATGACAAAGGTCGTCCGGTTGTGTGCCAGCCGCTCCAGGGATTCCTTGACGATATTTTCGCTTTCGTTGTCCAGCGCGCTGGTCGCTTCGTCGAAGATCAGGATCGGGGGATTCTTCAGAAAGACCCTCGCGATCGACAGGCGCTGCTTCTGTCCGCCGGAGAGCTTGATACCGCGCTGGCCGATATCCGTATCGTATCCGTTTGGAAGCGCCGTGATAAACTCATGCGCGTTTGCGAGCTTTGCCGCTTCGATGACGTCTTCCCTGGTGGCATCGGGCCTGCCGTAGAGGATGTTGTCATAGACTGTTCCGGCAAAGAGATAGACGTCCTGCTGGACGATCCCGATGTTGTTCCGAAGGCTCTTTAAGGTCACCTCCCGGATATCCGTGCCGTCGATGCGGATGCTGCCGTCCGTCACGTCATAGAACCGCGGAATCAGACTGCACAGCGTGGTCTTCCCGCCGCCCGAGGATCCGACAAGCGCGACGTAGGAGCCTGCCTTTACGGACAGATTGAGATGCCGCAGAACCCTGTGGGAGGTGTCCTTGTACTTAAAGGACACGTCAACAAATTCGATATCTCCATGGACTTCCTTCAGAGGCTTTGCGCCGGGACTGTCCTGCACGTCCGGTTCGATGGCAAGGATCTCCGTAAAGCGTTCAAATCCGGAATAGCCGTTCTGAAACTGCTCCGCGAAATCGATCAGCGTGCGGATCGGATCCGTGAACACATTGATATACAGCAAAAACGTCACAAAATCGGCGACCTGTATGCTCCCGCGCGTCATCAGGATGCCGCCGGTCAGGATGACCACGACGTTGATCAGCATGGTGAACGCGGTCATTCCGGAGTGGTAAAAGCCCATGTAGTAATAGCTGCGCCGCTTTGCTTTCAGAAAGCCGTCATTGCCGACCTTGAACTTGGCATTTTCGATGTCCTCGTTCGCAAAGGATTTCACGACACGGATGCCTGCCAGATTGTCCTCGATCTGCGTGTTGATCCCGGCGATCTGCACGCGGTTTTCGCGGAAGGCCCTTTTCATTTTCAGATTCATGACATAGGCGTAGAGGAACATGAAGGGCAGCAGGACAAAGGCGGCGAGCGTCAGATACCCGCTGATCCGGGAGAGAATGATGAAGGCGCCGATGATTTTGATGAATGAAATCGCCAGGTTTTCCGGTCCGTGATGCAGCAGCTCGGTGATCTCAAACAGGTCGTTTGTGATCCTGCTCATCAGCTGCCCGACCTTCTGATCGTCAAAAAAGGAGAACGAAAGCTTCTGATAGTGATCAAAGATTTCCGCCCGCATGTTGTATTCCATCTTTGCACCCATGACATGCCCCACATAGGTGATGAAGTAATTGGACGCAAACTGCAGCAACACGAGCGCCACCAGGACGGCGCTCAGGATCGTGATCTGCCGAAGAGCTGCCTCCGCAGGCATCTTTGGGATATTTGTGGTGATGGTTCTGACAACCAGCGGGATCACCAGGCTGATCAGGGAAGCCAGAAACGCAAAGAACAGGTCGAGCAGGAATGTCCCCATATAGGGCCGGTAGTAACCGGCCATTTTTTTCAGATTCCTCTTCATGGCATCCATTATACATCAGACCGCGGTTTGTCAACTACCCATCACCTAAAGGTAATGGGCTTGCGACTCCCCTGTAGTTCGTTGCAATAACTCCTACATTTTATCGGTGTGACTTCCGTGGGGTCGCATCATGGGACGGTTGACACCGCCCCTTACGACAAAGATTTACT
>JAIKYU010000109.1 GCA_024682835.1 Lachnospiraceae bacterium
AGACGGCACGGTTTCAAACAGCAACTCGAAATCCAAGGTCTATTACGATGCAAAGATCACCGGATCCACCATCACCGTGAAGGTGACCGGCGACAGGAAGGAGGCGGCTCTTGCGGCAAACACGATTTTGGAGTTTGACCTTGGCAGCGCGGGTGTTGTGGAATATGCCCTGCCGGTGAGCTACGTAAAGCCTGTGTTTAAGCTCAGTTCCACCACAGCGACCATCAAGAGCGGCAAAGAGACAACGCTTAAGACGACGGTTCTGGCGAAGAGTGCAGACGGCAGCTTTGCACCTTACGATATGACGGATGTGCAGGTGAGCGGCACAGGTCTTGGCACTGTGACGAAGGGCGAGGACGGAAGCATTGAGATCAGGACCTCGACTGCCGGCAGTGGGAAGATCAGCATCGTGAAGGAAGCCTGGGACGGCGCGACATCTGTAAGCCTTGCTTATACCGTGAAAGGATCCAAAAAGGATGTGCTTTCTGTCGATCTTCAGGGCCTTAAGACGGTGGTGTTAAACAGCAACGCGAAGGGACAGGCGTTTGGCTTTGATGTGATGTTTAATGGTGCATCCGTTTCTTCCTCAGATCTCCTGCCGATTGTTGACAAAAAGAACACCGGTCTGGCCACCATCAGCGACGACGGAAAGCTGGTGATCGCTTATAAGGACGGCGTAAAGAACGGGACGTACACCATCACCCTGCAGTCCAAAGAATCAAAGGACGCAAAGGCCTCCGTTCGGATCCGTGTGAATGGCAAGAAACTGGATAAAGCGATCACCACAAAAATTCTCAGAAAATATGACGTGGTGACGAAACAGCCCATGGTGGTGGTACCAAACCTGAAAGACGTGGGCGGCCGGATCAAAAATGTCTCCGTGGCGGAAGAGGACTTCACCGCAAAGCTGAATGAGGCCGGAAATATCGAGATCGACTATATTGGCGAAGAGAAGTACAACACGAAAAACTTAAACATCGGCACCCTGACCCTGTCACTCACCATCACCGGCATAGACGATCCGGTCACCCTGCCGCTCAATAACGTGCGTGCAAAGAAAACCACGCCTATAGTGAAGGCAGGCATCGTGACGATCCCCGCAGGCGTCACCCCTGCCGAGGGACAGATCATCGGAATCGCGAATATCGTGAGCACCTATAAGGTGAGTTCCGGAGTATTCAGGACCATCAAGCCCGTGAAAGCGGAGATCATCGGGAACCCGAAGGGTGTGACGGCAAAGCCGAATGAGAACGATCCGGCCGAGATAGACATCTACGACATCACCAAAAAGAATGCTTCGTTCAGAGTAAAGCTCACCTATGCCGGAGGCGTGACAAAGACGGTAACGGTGAAGGTGAAGAAAAAATAAGGCGGAAAAAGTTAGGTACCAATGTCAGAAGGATAATCAAAATGAGAAAAACAGCCTGGTTACTGATAATTGCACTGACGGCAGGTCTTTTCTACGGATCGGTGCCGGTTCATGCCGAAATGCTTAAAAAGACAACGACAGATGCGCCTGCAGCCATCTCGGAATGGTCGGAAGAAACAGGGCTTACAACAACCGAAATTCCTGCAGATGCCGTCGAAATACCGTCCGATGCAACGGAAAGCTTCTCCGGGGACGAACAGCCGGTAAAAAATGCCGGACGGATGGTCCTCTTCGGATTGTATTCCAATTCTGACGGAGATGCGCCGACGTCTGCCTATTACGGAGGTTTTTCGAAAGACAGCGAATACATCGCCGCAACCATCTATGGGCTTAATCTCTCGGAGGATATCTATCCCGTCTTCTACAACTCCTCGATGAAACCCGTGACCACCCTGTACCGGGCTGAGCCCGCGGCGTGGACAAGAAACCGTGAAGTGGAAGCCATCCAACACTGGAGCTATCTTCTCAAAAAAACCGACGACCCCGTGTGGAAGACAGACGCGGATGAAGAAGTGCTGAAGCTGGGGCTGAGTTCGGATGATTATGATCTTCAGTGGAATGACAAGCAGGGCTCCTGCCCGGAGCCTGCCTCCATCCCTTTCGACACCAAAGTCGCCTTTACGCCTGTCATCGCCTATTACAACGTCCCTCAGAGGACAGGAAATTACCGGAAAGAGCGATACCTTCTCACAGGATCCTGGCTTGCGGACGCGGCGGAGGTCGGCTATGAAACCTATGAGAATAAAAAGAATTATGATGAGCGCAGACCCACACTTTCCGGTACGATTACACCGATCATCATCAACGAAGCGGGGGACGGCTATCTGGAGTTTGCCAGATGGGGCAAGCGTTGCAACTGCCAGAGGTTTAGCACCATGCTGTACCGTATCACCAAATCGGGGATAAGGGAAGAAGTCAATGTGTCGGATTATTCCCAATTATCCACGAATGTGACCGGATTTAAGAAAAAAACGTATGTGCCGGGTATTGGCATGACGCAGTACACAAAGCAGTATTTTTCGGATTGCACAGACGACAGCGAGGAACCGCAGGGAAGTCTTTCGTTTTATGATATTCACAGCCAGGAGAAAGTGCTCGAGGTTTCCGGTCTACAAAACGAGATCACCCCGCTGGAAGCCGTGCCGCAGGAGAGCCGTTCCATTTTTAAGGATTATGGCGTTCTGCGCATGGTGGCTGCCTACAATGGCGTATTTGACCATCAAAGCCTGATCCGATACAGCGAAGAGGATGAAGAGAGCGCCGGGACAAAGGACTGGTACCTGTCCCTGGAGGGAAGATTTGCGGATGAAGATCCCGATTTCTGGCATCTGGGATACCAGACCCCTGTCGTCGGAAGAAAGGTGCAGCTTATGCCGCGCAGTCTGGAAAAACCGGATATTCAGGCTGCGGATCTGGAGTGGAAAAGCAGTGACCCGGCGATTGCCTCTGTCGATCAGAACGGTCTGGTGACGCCGCTTTCCCCCGGAGACGTGCTCATTACAGCCACGGCTGCAGACGGCGTCTACGGATATTTTGAAATGAGCGTGGAACTGCCGATAGAGTCCATGACTCTGAAAAGCAGCGAAACCTTAACCCTTCGGGTAGGCGAGACCATCTGCTGGCACGACCTGCTCAATATCACGCCCCAAAACACCTCGGACAGATACCGGATCGGTCTCAGGATTGAATCCTCGCATGAGCTTGCCGGAGACGTCTCAAGCGACGAGGTGGATTACGGAATTGCAGCCGTGAATCTTTACACGGAAGAGCTTAGAGCAAAGGCAGAGGGAGAAGGCAAGGTGATCTTCACCGTCACGCCGTACGGAAAGAATTACAGCGAACAGATCAGGCTGGAACGCCCGATCCGCGTTTCTTCCGGGGGTGGGAAGGATCCTGACAAGCCGGATCAACCCGATGAACCGGTGGTGGAGGACGAAGACACAAAAAATGCGCAGATGATCTGTCTCTCCAGACGAAATGCCGTGCTGCTGCCGGGGGAAACCATGGCGCTTACGGCTGTGGTGAAACCTGCCGGAGCCGAGGATAAGCGTGTTTTGTGGAAAAGCGACACGGATGCGGTCTCGGTGGAGGAGGACACCGGCCTGATCAAAGCCAAACATCCCGGACAGGCGGTTGTCACCGCCGTGTCAAAGGCGGATCCCTCCCTGTCGGCCTCCTGCCTCGTAGCGGTCAGGGAATCCGACATCGTCCCGGGGGATCTTCCGGAGGGTGAGGCGGCACCGGAGAACGGGACGATCTGGATCGGCGGCCTTGAAAAACAGCAGGTTTATACCGGCACCGCCATCAAACCGGTCGTCCGGATCTACAGCGGCACGAGGCTCCTGTGTGAAAACCGGGATTATAAGCTTTCTTATCTCAATAATACAAAGGTATCCGCCGCAGGAAAGCCGGCAAAGATCAAAATCAGATGGATGGGGAATTACACGGGCACGTCCACGGAAGAATTCACCATTGTCAAGGCTCCGCTGTCGGCGGAGGATGGGGTGCTGCACGCCGATCCTGTCTACGCATCCGCCGGCGGGAGAAAAAATAACAGGATCCTTCCCGCGCTGTACCTGTCGGATGATACGCCCGTCAAATACACGGCAGGAAATGTGACCGTAAGCTACCTGGATGAGCAGGGCAACCCGAGCACCTGCCGGGATGCCGGTACATATATCATTCGTCTGTCTGCGAAGGAGGGAACAGGAGCCTGTTTCACCGGATCACTGGATGTGCCGCTCATCGTCACGGCCGATCAGACCCCCATGAGCAGTGTGAAGATTGTCGCTGAGAAGAAGGGAAGCGTCGCCTGTACCGGCGAACCGGTTTTTCCGAAGCTTACCCTTCGAAACGGTCAGACCATTCTGAAAGAGCAAAACGGGTATGAATCGCAGGGAGATTATCGCATCGAATATGCGTCCGGAGATGATTACACCGATCCCGGCAGTCACACGATCTATCTGGCGGGTACCGGCGGGAACTATGTGGGCAGGGTGTCCTTTACCTACAAAATCACCGGCAAAAAGGAGCTTTCCAACCGGGCGGCTGCCGTTGTCACCTTCCCGGAGCAGTTCGCATCCTCCATCAGTTCGTCGGATGCGTCTTCCAATCCTTCGTATTATGAAGCACCCTTCACAAAGGGCGGGGCAAAGCCACGGGTGGAGGTGCGCTATCGAGGAAAGCTTCTGGCTGAGGGAGTGGATTACACCCTGTCCTACAGCGGAAACCGGACCGTCAGTGTAGGAGGTGCGGCCGTCACCGTGAAGGGAAAGGGCAGCTACAGAGGGACGCTTACGGAGCATTTTTCCGTGTCCAAACGCGATCTCTCCGATTTGTTCCTCTTCGTGTCCGACCGGATCGCATCACAAAAGGCGGATGACTATAAGAAAACATCCATCCTCTTTACGGATCACGACTACAAGGTACAGAAGCTGATAAACGGAAGTGATTACGAAGTCCTGTGGACGGATCTTTCCACGAAGAAGCCGGCGGCCGGCTCCGTCATCGGCATCACCATCCGGGCTGTGGAGGGCTCCTGCTATACCGGAGAGATATATGACAGCTTCCGGATCATTGAAAACAGTCAGGATCTTTCAAAGGCAAAGGTTCAGGTTCATGGCGGAAAGGCCTATTCCTATACCGGTATGCCTATCCTTCCGGGGAAGGACGACCTTACGGTCACGCTCCGCGGCAAAGCACTGGATCGGGACAGCTACGAGATTCTCGGTGTTTTCAACAACACCGGAAAGGGAACCGGTACCATGATCCTGCGCGGAGCGAACGGCTCCTCTTTCGGGGGCGTCAAAAAAGCCACA
>JAIKYU010000126.1 GCA_024682835.1 Lachnospiraceae bacterium
CAACATCGTCTGGCAGCGTGAAACCGGCAAGTCTCTGGAGGATTCCGGGGTTTTGGGCTCCGCCATCGACACGGGGGCACTGGATTACGGAGATGAGATCACCCTCATGCTCATCACGGAGGGGCGGGTCAAGTTCTATCCTTCGCGGGCTGGCGTGCTGTCTGCAAAGAATGCATATGAGCTGACCAATGAGGAACTGCTGTCCTCCACGGGCTTCACGCCGTACACGGAATCCGGGACGCTGGCAGCGGTTACGGCCCGTGTGGGGAGCGCGGATGTTCCGGCTGAAAAGTACAAGGATAAGAATCAGGTTCAGGTGACCCAGGAGAAGGTGGCAAAGGCGCTCAACTCCTCCCGCGTGGGCACCATTCAGGCTGCTACAAGCTTCACCATGCTTTCGGACGACGAGGTCTTAATCAGTGCCTACGATTCGGGGCTGACCATGCTCAGACTCAATGATACCCATGATATCCTCCATTTGCAGGGCGGATCGTACTATCAGAGCTTCCCGGAGCGCGGAACGGGCAAATACAAGGTGGTGGGCTATGACACCGAGGAGTATGCCTACGGCTCCATGGATCTGGCGCGGGCAAAGGTCTATGATTTCGATCTGGTCAACCGCAGAACGGAGATTTATCTCATGGCGCTGCAGTCGCATCTCGATCAGCTGGCGGTGGATTATGTGCGCCGTCTGCACCGCACCCGTGTGGAGATTACACAGGATAAGGACGGGAAAACGATCAGCCAGAAGACGGTTACGGTAGCCTTTGAGGATGATGCCTCTGAGGAGGCTGCCTCCGAGCGTCTTCTTTTCGGCACGGCGGAAGGACCGGCGATGGAGGAGCTCAGGCGTCAGGAACAGGCGGCCCACATATCCCACACAAAGGAGGCGGAGGAGTACCTTCGCACACTCAGGGGCAGAGTGCTGGATCAGCAGAGAGCATTGAACGAAATCTTTCTGTTAACGAGGGCCAGCACCCGCCCGCTTATTGCAGGGAAGCTGACGACAGACCCCTACTGGGTGGGGCTGATGGAACGTGTGCAGGCGGCCACGGATTCCGGCGAACTCAAGGATATTCTCGTGGAGATCGCGACAAATGAGGATATGATCCGGGCCATGGAACAGGAGGCAGCTGCGGCAGCCGATCCGGATAAAAAGAAGGCGCTTGAGGCGGACGCAGAGACCTATCGCTCCTTCCGCGAGACCCTGGATTATAAAAAAGAGGAGGAATACCAGAACGAGACGCTCACGGAAGTTGAGCTCGACGCGGACAGTCTCACAAAGATGCTGGACAACCGCAAAACGCCGAAGGATTTTGAGGAGAAGTACAGCGAGATTATCCGCAATCAGGGTGAGGAGCCGGATCCTCTGGCAGACACGCTTAAGCTCGACGGGATCATGAACACGGACAGAAAATCCAACGATCCGGACCGTATGCGGATCCGTAGCCTGGTTTTGGAGGATATCGAAAACGATTATCTGAAGCAGCACCCGGTGAAACCGGACAAGGCCTTCGACCCGGACGGCACGTATAAGGAGGTGGTTCCCATCGCCAAGGAGGACGAGGCCTGGGAAAACTACCTCAAGGATCTCCTTTACCGGATCAACCCGAAGAACCTGGCGGCCGCACGTGCGGTGGCTTCGGAGGAATTCGCCGACCTCACCTGGAAGAGCGCAAGGACGATGGAAAACGGAACCATCACAAGTACCAGCTTAAGTGTCGACGAGTCCGTCCGCACGAAGATGAGACAGCAGATGCTGGATGCACTGAATGACTGCGAGACCATCTCTCAGGTGGAAGCGCTGTTCTTCGGCACGCAGATCGAGAATCTGGGCAATCCGTACGGCAGCTTCCGCGCGGATTATACCAGCTGGGAGAACAACACGGAGGGAACGGAGGCTGACAGAGCCAAGGCGATGCGGGCATCAGACTGGTATAAGAAGCTGAAGAACTGGCTGGTTTCGTCTCCCACCGTCAAAACCATGCTGAATGCCAAGTCACAGAGCTGGGAGCAGTACATTCAGTCGGTGATCACACACCGTACGGGCCGGGTCCTCAGGGACGAGGAGACCGGAGAAAAGGTCGGCAGCCACACGAACGCGTCGAGCGTCTTTGCCCAGCTGGTGGAATTCCTCTGTGAGGGCGCGGGCGAAGTGGATCAGGAAACGAAAATCAAGATGGTTGAGGATCTGCTCATTGGCATGTATAATATAACAGGGTCTCAGGCAGCTGAAGAGGCTGTGCTGATCGAACGAATGACGCTGCCGGCCTATTCGGGTTATCTGGCAGCGTATGAGGCGTTTAATGCAAAATCCTTTGAGCCGGTCGCACGGGATTCGGAACAGACGGACGACGCCGGCACTGTGTCCTTCCGTGTCAGTGATGAGGAGGCCGTGCGTCAGCTGGAATACCGCGAGCAGGATTTCTATAAAAAACTGATCCTTTCCATGCGGGAATCTGGGCTGGTGAAGGCCTATCTGAAGAGCAATAACGAGAGCTGGGAGCAGTATATGGCATCTCTCCCGGTTCTGGCGCAAAACGAGAACATCACCGATCCGGAGAGCAGTGCGAGAAAGATCTACGAGACCTTTAAGCCGTTCAGACCGCTCACGAAAGAGGATCAGCCGGAAGCATCGGACGGACAGGAGGCGAGACCGACCTTTGAATCCATGTCCGGTGAGGGACAGATGAATGATAAAGGATCAATCAACGGATAAGTTAAAAAGGGAGAAACCGGAGAAGATCCGGGTGAAGAAACGAACCCTCGGCAGGAAAATCATCCGCGGAATGATTGCCCTGGCGGTCGTTCTGATTGCCGGGACCAGCGCTTCGGTGGGGAGACATTTTGACAAGCAGGTGAGGAAGAACTATGAGAGTCTTCTTTACTCCGCCACCGGCACCATCGCTTCCTATGTCGAGGGCTACCTTCTTCCTTACTATCTGGAAATGGGGGAGGAGGATGCTTATTACTGGGAGATTCAGGAATTTCTGACTTCGCTGAGGGGACAGTCCTATATCGAGAGCCTCTACATCGTCGTACCTCGCGAGGACGGGATCGTTTACATCTGGGAATCCTGCGACAGACCGGAGGAAGAGCAGTCTCTCGGCGGAATCGAGGAGTATACGTCGGAGACCAGGAGGATCACAGCGGATCTGATGGCTGGGGAGAATCTGCCACATGAAATGCGGACAGTCCGGTCAAAGGATATTTACACCGGCTATACCCCGATCATGGACGAAGACGGCATCGTTTACGGAATCGCGGGGGCGGATATTTCCACCAGAGTGCTGCTTAAGGATTTCCTTCTTGAACTGGTCGATGTGTCCATGCATATCATCCTGGTTCTGATGTCCTTCATGGTGATCTATTACCTGGTGATGCGGCGGGATGTGGTCAATCCCATCGGCAAGCTCTACCTGGCGACGGACAAGCTGGTGAACAGTCTTGGCTCCGGGAAGGAGACCTTTCAGGTGGATATCCGGACAGGTGATGAGATCGAGGAGCTGGCCCACGCCTTTGAGAAGATGGATGATGAGCTCAGGGACTACATCGCAAAGATTTCCTCTGTCACCGCGGAGCGGGAGCGCATCGGAACGGAGCTCAACGTGGCAGCGCAGATTCAGGCGGGAATGCTCCCCACGGAGTTCCCTGCATTTCCGGAGCGGACGGAGTTTGACCTGTACGCCTCCATGACACCCGCCAAGGAGGTGGGCGGTGATTTTTACGACTTTTTCCTGATCGATGACGATCGCCTGGCGCTGGTCATGGCCGATGTGTCCGGTAAGGGGGTTCCCGCCTCGCTGGTGATGTCGGTCGCCAAGGCGCTGATCAAAAACCAGGTACTGATGGGGGTTGATCCAGCCGAGGCGTTGTCCAATGTGAATGACCAGCTCTGCTCGGATGATGAGGAGGAGATGTTTGTCACCGTGTGGCTGGGAATCCTCACCATATCCACAGGCCGGATTATCTGCGCCAACGCGGGGCATGAATATCCGGCAATCGGAAGAGACGGGGCGTTTACGCTGATCAAGACCAAACACGGGCCGCCCATCGGGATCTATGAGGAGATCACCTACCAGACGGAGGAACTCACGCTTGATCACGGCGATCTGCTGTTCCTCTACACGGACGGGCTGCCGGAGGCGACGAACGCTTACCGGGAGATGTTCGGCGAGGAGGGGATGGTGAAGGCGCTCTCGGATGCCTATGGCGCTTCACCGAGAGAGCTGCTGGAACGCGTCAGAGAAACGGCGAATCACTTCGTCGGGGAGGCGGAGCCCTTCGATGATATGACCATGCTGGCATTTCTGTATAAGTGAGGATCATGAGAGAAAAGACAGGAAACGGCAATCCGCTATGTCCGCAGTTTTTGTGAGGACGATGAGGATGAGCGGAATTCATGAAAGATGATAAGGGGAAGAAAATGAAAAAATGGAAGCGACCGGGGAAAAAACAGCTGATGATGGCGGGGGCCATCGCGGGAGGGGTTCTGGCGGTTCTGGCCGCGGCGATGTTTCTGCCGCTCTCGGACAGGCTTCCGGGTGTCACCGTGGAGGCGGCCAACGGGAGCTTTGTGAAGGGCGGTGAATGGGTGCCTGTGGAGGGAATTCCGAACGCCTGGTACTATGTCACGGCGGACGGCGTTCATCATGCGGACTGCTTTTCCTTTGACAGCTACTACGTGGAGGCCAACGGCGTGCGTCTTTTGACCAAATCGGTGCTGAATACGGAACTGCCGATGCGCAATTCCTGGCTTACGGCGGCGGAAGCGGCCAACTTTGACTGCTTTGTCCCCACGGCGGCCTCGGTACAGCGGGCACTGGCCGGAGCACTCAAGAAATACCGCACCCTCACGGTCTACAACACCCATATGATGCTTTCCTCGGTCACCTCGACCCAGAACGGCACCTATATGTCCGACCGTCTGGGCCTTTACAAGAATTCCGATATCAACGGGTACACCATCATGGTGGGCACGTCGATCATCGGCGACAGAAAGGTGGCGAGTGCGGCCATCGGCGAGGTGGATCTGATCGCCTACTACGATTATGAAGTGCTCAGGTTTTACACCAACTCCATCAGCAGAAACGGAGATCTGCTGGCGGGAGCAATCTATTCCCACTGGATGGACGTCAACGAGCATGGCATCAAGCTCGGCGAGTGGGTAAGGGTGGGCGACACCATGGTTCGCTATATGCCCGGAGACAGACAGGGACTCTATGAGATTAAGGCGGCCTTCTGAGGACAATCGAATAAAGAACCTGACGGTGAGGCTTATGGCGGCCGCATTCGGGCTGTTCCTGCCGGTGCTTCTCGGGACTGTATGTTTGCCTGTGACGACTTTTGCGGCTCAGTCCGCGGAATCGGAGAGGGAGCGTATGGAGGGCTTTTCGGCCTATGTCAAAGAGGAGGGGCTGACGGATGCCGTGGTCGGCTTCGGGGATTTTTCTGAGGACGGAGAAGTCTCCTTTACGGATGGGTACCCGGACAGCCGGATGCAGGGAATGTTTGCGCAGATGCGGGCGATGGATGCGGAGTACGGCCCGCTGGTGAAGGATGTGGTGACCGTCATCACCAGACCGGATCGCGATTCCAACCGCCTGTCGGAGATGGCGGCGCTGGCACAGGGAGCAGCTGCCTATGACCCGTCGGTTTCAGACGGCGCATTGGCTTCCGCCGCGGACAGTGGCCCGGGAGCGGGAGTTCAGGGCGTTATGCAATCGCCTGCCACACCGGAAAGCATCATCACCATGGCGGAACAGCAGGTGACATCCCGCGGAATCGGATTTCTTTCCCAGGATGATCTTTCCTCTCTCCGCAGAGAGGTGAGCGGCGCCCTCTCGGGAAACAGCTTCCCCACCACCAACTGGCGGCGGTTCGGTACGGAGCTTGTGGACCTGGGCACCTTTACCCTGACAGCCTATGATCCGTGCATTCAGTGCTGCGGAAAGACGGACGGCATCACGGCGACAGGGACAAAGGGCTTTACCGGACGCACGGTGGCGGTGGATCCGGCAGTGATCCCTTACGGATCGAGACTCCTCATCGGCGGCTATGTATTTATCGCCGAGGATACGGGAGGTGCAATCAAAGGAAAGCATATTGATATTTTCATGGACACGCATGACGTGGCCATGCAGTTTGGCAGAAGAGAGGATCAGGTGCTGCTGATCCGGTAGCGGACAGGAGCAAAACGGGGAGAATCCGGCGATGACTGAGGATGAAATCAAAAAGGGAGCGCGAGAGATCAGCTTTCATGAACTGGTCGGCGATATGGTTACCTACAAGCCCAGGATTGTCCGGGGCAGAGAGGCGATTCGGGATGATGATCCGTATTTTCGCGTGATTGACGTGGGTCATGATCTGCTCATGACCAAAAAGAAAAACAAGGATCTGGCGGACCATCTGCCCAAGGCGCTGCAGGGGATGATTCTGGAACTGGAGGCCATCATGAAGGAGATTACCCTCGCCGCAATGGAGGATGATTTCGATTACCGTACACAGCTGGACAGATATTACTTTTACATGATCCGGATCAACTATCTCGCGACGCTCATGTCCTTTAAGATGGGGCGCTTTCTTAACGACCGCACGGCGGTGGAGAAATACCTTGGCAACAGCATGGGAAGAAACCGCCTGCAGGAATTCATCAAGGAACTGTCCGTCTTTGCGGAGATCGGGAAAGAGATGTCCAGTGCTGCTACTCTCTTTATGGATCAGCTTGAGGCGAGCTACACCATGGATCAGCGCTGCCTGAATAAGCGGGAGCTCGCCATGGAACAGGCCATGACAATGATGAGATAATGCCGGGGACAAAAGACGCGCAGCAACGGAGCAATCCGTGGGCATCATTTGAAAAACTCACACTTAATACAGGAAAAGGAGGATACAAACTATGCCGCCCGAAATGACTGAAGCAATCCACAGCTTTATTGCAACCTTTGCCAATCTGGATCTCTCCGGGGCGCCGATTCTGTGTATTATGCTGGCGATTGCGGCGTTTATCTGCATGGAGGGCATTAAGCTCTACAAGATGATCATCTACGTGGCAGCCTTTCGGTTTGGATATGTCTACAGCCATGACCTGCTCTGGGCGAGAATTCCAAGCGATGAAACCCTGCTCATGATCGAGGTGGCGGTGGGCCTGTTGTGCGCGGTCCTCGCCTGGCGGGTGTACCTGGCGGGTGTCGGCCTGCTGGCCTATCAGTTTGCACGGGAAAACACGAAGGATTTCTTCAGCGGCCCCTTTGCGGTGCTGCTTTGCCTCGGCGTGAGCATTCTCATTGCACTGCTGGCCATGAAGCTGCACCGCGCGGTGATCGTGGTGTTAACAGCCGTCGTCGGAGGCTTCGCCATGGTCAATATCTTCCTGAAACTCATTCCCGTTTTTCCGGTGGATCTGAGTGGCTTCCCGGCACCGACAAGCCCCGTCTGGACCTTTGCGAAAGTCTTCCTGTCCGCGGCCGGTGTCGGCATACAGGATGTGCGTGAACAGGGGTAGGTCGAAGGGAGATGCGATGAACAAAAAAGAACTGACACTGGAAGCAACGATGGAAAACATGGACGAGGTGCTCTCCTTTGTGGATGACCAGCTCCTCTACTACAACTGCCCGCAGCGGGTTCAGTTTCCCATTGACGTGGCCGTGGAGGAACTCTACACCAATATCGCCAGCTATGCCTACAGCCCGGAAACCGGGCCGGCCACTGTCCGCGTGGAAGTGCTGGAGAAGCCGATCACGGTGATCATCACCTTTGTTGACCACGGGGTTCCCTACGATCCGCTGGCCAAGGCGGATCCGGATCTTGATGCGGAGATCGAGGATCGTTCCATCGGCGGCTTCGGGATCTTTATGGTCAAGAACAGCATGGACGATGTGACCTATGAATACCGGGACGGTGCCAACATTCTGACCATCAAGAAGAATCTGGAGGAGGATCTGGACGAGGAATGAGTTCATTACTGGTTCAGAGAGGAATCGGATGACAGAGTTTATCATAAACAGGCTGCCCGACGGCCTTGAGTCCCTGCTTAGGGAATACAGTTCGGGGGAAATCGTCACCACACTGATTGTGATGCTTCTTCTGGCGATCATTCTGCTGGCTGCCTATATCGGCTCCGTCTTTCTGATCATGAAGCTGGTCGGCCGGCTGTTCAGGCATATCGAAAAGAAGAAGGGGAGCAGTATCACATGGCAGTTTCTCCACAAAGCCATTACCCTTGTGCTGGTTATTGTCTTTGTTGTGCTGCCGCTGGGCGGGGAAAGCCTCGCGAGGTCGCTTCTCGGCAGCACTGCCGTGATGGCGGCCGTTGTGGGTCTGGCAGCAAACGATGTGATCAAGGACATGTTTTCCGGTCTGGAAATCAGTGTTTACAAGCCCTTTGATGTCGGCTCCCGCATCATGCTCGACGACGGGAGAGCGGGAATTGTCGAAAAGCTTACGCTCAGACATGTGGTGCTCAAACTCGTCGACACGACCAGACTCATTGTACCGAACAGCAAGGCCAATTCGGCGATCATCACAAACTACAGCTATGAGGATTATGTGCCGAGATCGCTGGAGGTGTTTTATCCCATCAGCTTCGATGCGGATATCGACAAGGCAAAGAAGGTGATCCGGGAGACCATCTGCAAATGTCCGCTCACCCTCAACGAAGACCGGTATCTGGAGAAGGATCCCAACAGCAGATGCGTCTATTTCCTTGAATTGAAGGACAGCGCCATCCTTTTGGGCGCCACGGTCTACTATCCGCATGAGGTGCGGACAGAAGTCGTGAAGGACGAGGTGAACACCAGCGTGGTCAAGGCACTGGCGGCCAACAACATTGAAATTCCATACAGTTATGTCAATGTCAGGATGAAGGAAGCATAATTTTGAAGCAGAAAAAAACGGAGAACTTCATCCTGTTGCTGGTCTCACTGGCTTGTGTCGGTCTGATCGAGATGAGTATTCTGATGAAATGGGAATTCTGGGTGCCTCCGCTGATTCTGATCGGAATCGTGATTCTGTGGTGTATGAATCTGCTGGGAAGGCCGGATTATCACATTCGCAAGAACTGTTATCTTCTCTATGCCATGCTGATGGTTTTCTTTCACGGGGTGCATGAGACCAGCTTTTTCGATGTGGGTATCGTAATCGCGCTGGTCATGGTGGGCTACTCCCTCTTCGATCACATCTACATGATGAACCTGTTTCTGGCGGAATACGGGATCATTTTGTTCATTCAGCTCATGCTCGCACGGGAGACCGGTCACACCGTATTCGACGCCCTGAATATTTCGAGGATCATTCTGCACATGGCCATTGTTGCGCTGGTCTATTTCTGCTGCGTCAAATCCATTGACGATCGGGCGGAAGCTTCAGAATCGGAGCAGGAACTGAAGGAACGGATCGAGAATACCGACGCCGATATGGAGGACTTCCTCTCCAACATTTCTCATGAGCTCAGGACACCGGTGAATGTGGTGAACGGCATGTCGGATCTTCTGATCAAGCGGAATGTGGGCTCCGAGCCCTATTCCATCAAGGACGCCGGGATCCGTCTGGCCTATCAGATCGAGGACATCCAGGATTACATGGAATGCAAACGAAAGAAGGTGCTTCTGGATGAGGACGACTATATGAGCACCTCCCTGATCAACGATGTGGTGACCAGCTTCCGCTTAAATGACAACGCGGAAGGCCTGGAGCTGGTCATCGATCTGGCTCCGTCCGTTCCGACAAAGATGCGCGGAGATGTCAGAAAGCTGCACAAAATCTTCAGACACCTCCTGGAGAACGCCGTCAAATTCACGAAGCGGGGCGGTATCTACGTCAGAATGTACACAGAAAACAAGGATTACGGTGTGAATCTGTGTATCGAGATGACGGACACCGGCATCGGCATGGACAGAAAAGCGATCGAGTCCGTGTCGGAGGGACTGTATCAGGTGAATAAAAAGCGCAACCGTAGTTCCGGCGGGAACGGTCTGGGATTGTTTATCGTCTACGGATTTGCGCACCGTATGGGCGGCTTCGTTAAGATTGAGAGCGGAAGGAACACCGGCACGACGATCCGGGTCACCGTTCCGCAGAAGGTGGTGGACGAGACGCCTTGCCTTTCACTTTCCGGCACTTTTAGCGGCAATATCCTCTTTCATGTGAAGTCGGATAAATACAAGGTTCCGAAGGTTCGCGACTTCTACCGGACCATGGCTGCCAATCTGGCCATCGGAATCAGGGCACCGCTGTACTCCGCGGAGACCATCCGCGAGATTGAGAACTTCCGGGAAAAAATCGACGTCTCCTACATCTTCATGGGACAGGAGGAGTATGAGGAGCATCCGGAGTTCTTTGACAAGCTGGCAGAGGGCGACATTGTGGTTGCCGTCTCCGCCGCCGCTGGCTTTCAGACCAGTTCCGGCAGCAACGTGCTGACGATGCCCAAGCCTCTCTACGGGTATCCGGTCATGAAGATCTTAAACGAGGGCAAAAACGCGAGGAACCTGGAATTTGCCGATGATACGGAAAGACCTGTATTCGACGGCGTTCGGGCGCTGATTGTGGACGATGAACCCATGAACCTGGTGGTGGCCTCCAGCCTCTTTGCGGATTATCAGATGATCACTGAGACGGCAGGGAGCGGAAAGGAGGGCATCCGCAAGTTCCGTGAGGGCATCTATGACATCGTGTTTATGGATCACATGATGCCGGAGATGGACGGCGTGGAGGCCATGAAGGAGATTAAAAAGGTCGCGGAGGAGGAAAACCGGAATATCGCGGTGGTGGTTCTGACCGCCAATGTGGTTTCCGGTGCCCGAGAGATGTTTATGCGGGAGGGCTTTGACGGCTTTGTCGCCAAGCCCATCAACACGGCCGATTTTGAGAGAGTCATGCTGCAGGTGCTTCCCGGGGCGTGGACAAAGCGGGGGGAAAAAAGGGCATGAGAATCAAAAGACTGATCAGGTTTGTGACAGGTGCCATCCGGGACCCGGAAAGAGATTTCACCGAGCGGGTGTTCCTGATCCTGACCCTGATTTCCGAGATTACCGTGTTCATCGCACTTATCGCCGATATTCTCACGGGAGAATACACGGGAGAGATCCTGGTGCTCATCGGTGTGCTCATTTTTGTGCCGCTCATCATCTTCATCAGTCTGTACCTGAAAAAGCTGACCTTTGCCATCCGGCTGATCGTTTTAAGCTATGTTTTCGGCATTTTTCCGGCACTGTTTTTCTTCGGCGGCGGACTGCACGGCGGCGGTGTGGTGTGGGCGATCTTCGGATTCATCTACGTGGGGCTCGTGCTCACCGGGATCTGGCGCGCCGCCATGTTCGCCCTCCTCTTCGCGGTATCCGCGGTCTGTTTCCTGATCCAGTACTACTATCCGGGGATCGTGCAGGAGCATTCCCGGGATATGTTTTTTATCGATTTCTTTATTTCCCTGATTCTTGTGGGCATTGTGTCCTTCTACATGAACTGGTCCCAGAGCAAACTCTTCATGGACGAAAACAAAAGAGCCCGGAAGGCCGCGGAGAAGGCGGAGGAGCTCACGCGCTCCCAGAACCGCTTCTTTTCCAGCATGAGCCACGAAATCCGCACGCCGATCAATTCGATTCTGGGACTGAATGAGTTGATTCTCAGGGATCAGAATGCATCCGACGAGGTGCTCCGCGACGCCACGGGAATCCAGGGGGCGGGGAAGCTGCTGCTTGCCCTCATTAATGACATTCTTGATTTTTCCAAGATGGAAGCCGGCAGCATGGATATTATTCCGGTGGATTACAGGGTTGGGGACATGCTCTCCGAGATCGTCAACATGATCTGGCTGAAGGCGAAGGATAAGGGGCTGAAGTTTCAGGTAAGCGTGGATCCGAAGGTTCCTTCCGTCCTCTACGGTGATGAAGTCCGGATCAAGCAGGTGATCATCAATCTGCTCAACAACGCGGTGAAATACACGAAGGAGGGTTCCATCGACCTGCATCTGGAAAGTGAAAATCTGGATGACAGGACGACCGAACTGACGATTTCCATCTCTGACACCGGCATGGGGATCAAGAAGGAAGCGCTTCCCTACCTGTTTGATGCCTTTAAGCGGGTGGATGAAGAGAAGAACCGCCACATCGAGGGCACAGGGCTCGGCCTGTCCATTGTGAAACAGCTGGTGGAACTGATGGGAGGGACGGTTACCGTCAACAGCGTCTACGGAGAGGGCTCCACCTTTACCGTCACCCTCAGGCAGCCCATCACGGATGCCTCGCAGATCGGCGAGTTGAATATCCACAATCAGCAGATGGTGAGAAGAAGCCGGTATGAATGCAGTTTCAAGGCGCCGGAAGCGCGTCTCCTCATCGTGGATGACAACGAGATGAATCTGGAGGTGGAGCGCAAACTCCTTACGGACACGCAGATCAAGATCGATTCAGCGATGAGCGGCAGGGATGCGCTTGCCCTGACCCTTCAGAACCAGTATGACGTGATCTTCATGGATCACCTGATGCCGGAAATGGACGGAATCGAATGCTTAAAGAACATCCGGAGCCAGGATGGCGGGCTCAACCGTGCTGCGCCGGTGGTGGTGCTGACGGCCAATGCCGGCAGCGACAACAGGGAACTGTATCATCGGTCTGGCTTTGACGGGTATCTGGTCAAGCCGGTTTCGGGGGAGGCGCTGGAGGAGATCCTCATGCGGCACATCGTGAGAGACAAGCTGATTGTCTCCGGCAGAATGATGCGGATGCGCGAGAACATCAATACCGCTGCGGAGTATGCCAGAAAAGCACCGGTCATCATCACCTCTACCAGCATGTGCGATCTGCCGGATTCGGTCATCAGGAAGCTTGGCATCCCGATCCTGCCCTTCCTGATCCACACGGACGAGGGTGTCTTCAAGGACGGCACACAGATGGATGCGGGCGAACTGATCCGCTACATTCGCGACGGGAAAAGCGCAGTTTCATCTCCGCCTGACGTGAAGACCTACACGGAGTTTTTCGCCGATGCACTGAAAAACGCGCACAACCTGATCCATATCTCCATTACCACCAGCATGAGCGAGGATTACAAGATCGCCTCGGAAGCGGCGCGTTCCTTTGAAAACGTGGCGGTCATCAATTCGGAGTGTCTCTCCTCCGCTACGGGTATTCTGGTGTTGATTGCCTGCAAACTGGCTCAGCAGAGCATTCCGGTGGAGGAGATCATTAGGGAGCTTGACACCGTCAAGCAGCGCCTGAAGTGCAGCTTCGTGATCGACACCACGGAGTATATGGCGAAGAAGGGACTGATTAACGAAAGAGTGCATCGCATAGCCCGCTCCTTAAGCCTCCATCCGAGCCTGAAGATCAACAACGACAAATCAGGCATCGGCAGAGTCTGGGCGGGAAGAACGAAACGTGCCTACAAAAAGTATATCCGGCAGGCGTTTCCGGTGGATATCAACCCGGACGCGGACGTGTGCTTCATCACCTATGTGGATGTTCCGCTGGCTACGCTGGAATGGATCCGAGAGGAGATCAGCAGGACGGTCTACTTCGAGCACGTTGTTTTCAAACAGGCATCGGCTGCCAATTCCTCCAACTGCGGTCCTGGTACCTTCGGTATTCTGTATTTTGTGAAATCAAACAAATCCTATAACATCGGTACTTTCTTCGAAGAAAATGAATACCAGGCAGAGGAACCGGAGGAGGATTCTGAGGAGATCCCGGATGTATCCGGACAAGAATCCCCCGCGGATGAAGCGGTCGTTGTCTCCGGCGCCGGCTCCCCGCAAACCGCGGTTAAAGAGGACGAACCCAAATGGTATGAGCAGCTGACCTTTATCGACGGCAGAGAGGCTATTCAAAACAGCGGATCGGAGAATGCCTTTCGGTCGGTGCTGGAAATCTTCAGACAGGCCATCCCGGACAAGACGGCGGAGCTGGAAAAGTATTACACCGAAGAGGACTGGAAGAACTATACCATCAAGATTCATGCCTTAAAGAGCTCCGCAAAGCTCATCGGCGCGAAGGCGCTTTCAGAGCAGGCGCAGCTGTTGGAAAACGCCGGCAAGGAGGAAAACATCGCCTATATCAGGGAGCATTACGGCCCCTTTATGCAGGAATATGCGCACCTGGGTGAACAACTGGATGCGTTTGCAAAGGTGGAGAATCAGGACGAGGATAAGCCTGTCGCTGACGACGACCTCATGGTGAGTGTGTATGAGGAGCTCAGGTCGGCGGCTGAATCCATGGACTGCGACACCATCGAGGGGATTCTTACAGAAATGGAGGCCTACGCCATTCCGGAATCGGAGCGTGAAAGGTATGATGCGGTGAAGACAGCGGCGGGGCATTACGATTACGAGGGGATGTTAGCTGCAATAAACGGCAACAGCTGACAGAGGGATCGTCATAGATGGAAACGGCAGTTAGGATCAATGATGCGGTCAATTCCTTCGCGTGGGGAACCGTCAGCCTGGCACTTCTTCTTGCCACGGGGGTGATCTGTACCGTCATTACCGGATTTTTCCAGATCAGACATCTGAGATACTGGTGGAGAAACACCTTTGGAATCATGAACGGCAAGGGCCGTATCATCAATGATTCCGTGGCGCTTTCGCAGTTCCGTGCCTTCTGCACCGCACTCTGTGCCACCGTCGGAACCGGCAATATCGCCGGTGTCTCCACCGCCATCTGTGTGGGCGGCCCGGGCGCTGTGTTCTGGATGTGGGTCGCCGCGTTTTTCGGTATGATGGTTAAGTATTCTGAGAACGTGCTGGGCAACTATTACCGGCGCAGAAACTCGGAGGGCGTCTGGTCCGGCGGCCCCATGTATTACCTGCAGGACGGTCTGGGCTCCATCAGGCACTGCGGGAAGCTGGGGCGAATTCTGGCGGTTCTTTTCTGCATCTTCACCATGCTGGCTTCCTTCGGCATCGGCAATATGGCACAGATCAATAAAATTACCATCAACTTCGGTGCGACCTTTCTGTCGGAGGTGGACGGCGGAATTTTTCTGGGCGTTTCCCGGGTCAATCTGACGATCGGCCTGGTGCTCCTGATGGCTGCGGCGGTGATCGTTCTCGGTGGCTTCAGACGTGTGGCAGCCGTCTCGGAAAAGCTGATTCCATTTATGTCGATTCTGTACATCGCGGGGTGTCTGGTGGTGATTCTCATCCGCATTACCGCGATTCCGGCGGTATTCTCCTCCATTTTACGATTTGCCCTGGGACCTCATGCCGTGGCGGGCGGAGCAGCCGGGACGACCGTGCAGCTGGCTTTTAACACCATCAAAAACGGCTGCAAGCGGGGCGTCTTTTCCAATGAGGCGGGGCTTGGCTCCTCCGTTATGGTGCACAGCAACACCTGTGCCAGAGAACCGGTGCAGCAGGGACTCTGGGGGATTGCGGAGGTGTTTGTTGACACCATTGTTATCTGCACCATGACGGCTGTGGTGGTGTTGGGCTCCGGCGCGATTGACCTCACAACCGGGATCGTCAGGGAGGGTACCAACGATGCCACGCTGGTGGCCGGAGCCTTTCGCACCTGTCTGGGCAGGCCGGGGGAGTGGTTCGTGGTGTTGTGTATCACCCTGTTTGCCTTTACCACGCTGCTAGGCTGGTCCTATTACGGAATCAAGGCCACCGAATATCTCTTCGGTGTGACCGTCTCCAAAATCTACCGGGTGATCTTCATCCTGCTCATTGTTTTCGGAGCCGTGATGGAATCCAATCTCGCCTGGGACATCTCCGACACCTTCAACGGGCTCATGATGATCCCAAACCTGATTGGACTCCTGGTGCAGACCCCGTTAATCATCAAACTGACGCGCAACTATCTGGATCGGAAGGTAAAGGGCAGGGATGTGCCTCCGCTCCTTTCCTATGATCCGGATATCCAGCGGGACGCCGGGGCGGCGATCGCGAAGGGAATGGATTAGGGAACACTTTTGACCCGGACATCAAATTATGATAAGATGGTAGCTTGAACAGACGAAAGGAGGAATGCCGGCATGAGTGAAACCAACCGGATCGTCATCTTTGTTTATCAGTACAGCGTCGTAGTAAAGGGAATTGAGCGGAATCTGACCAACCTGGGTTATGGTGTGGAGATCATCTCGGATCCCGTCGATCTGGTGGGAAAGACCGCCAATACGGACGTCTTTATTCTGTATCTGCCGACAGAAATCCTGGAAGATCTGGCGACACAGGCAAGCCTCGCCCAGATCTGCGAGATGATCCAAAAGGGCGGGCGCAACCTGATTGTTTTTGGTGAGAAAAAGTATCACGAGGAACTGGTGCAGAGGGTTCCGATTCTGAATGCCTTTGACTGGTACGACCGGCCGGTGCCGGCGGATATGCTCGGCCCTGCCGTACAGAAGGCCATTGCAGAAACCGGCAGACCGAAGGAGAAAAAGCGGATTCTGATCGTCGACGACGATCCCTCCTATGCTGGGATGGTGCGGGAGTGGATCAAGGACACCTATCGTGCGGACGTGGTCATCAACGGGATGAACGCCATCACATTTCTGATCAAGAATCCGGTGAATCTGATTCTGTTGGATTACGAGATGCCGGTTGTGGACGGACCGCAGGTGCTGCAGATGCTCAGGCAGGAGCCTGTCACGGCGCATATACCCGTAGTATTCCTGACAGGCAACAGCAGCAAGGATGCGGTAGAGCGTGTCATGAGCCTCAAGCCCGACGGCTACATCCTGAAGTCCACCACCAGGGAAAATCTCCTTGCATACCTGAAGAAGAAGCTGGGATAAAATTTTTGCATGTGAGTAACTGAATGCAAATAACGAAAAACCGTGACATGAGCCACGGTTTTTCGTTGTCCTGCAGCGGGGGATACGGATCATCCTCAGGGGCTCTGTCGGATGATCCGGTGCTTCGTTTTGCTTGACAACAGTGCATTTTAATGCATACTCTTTTGTGTGGCTCATGGTATGGCGAGTCTCCCTGCCAATAATTCCATGGAATATGACGAGGGACAGTGTGGAAAGACGAGGAATCTGATATGCGTAAACTGTATGAAAAGAAAGAAATAGGATTTGCGGTGATCTGGATTGTTGCGTACTGTGTCATTTTAGGTACGATAAGAGGCAATTTCGGGGATGAGAGTATCTATATGCTGTTGGCGCTCCTGATCTTTACTGCAGGAATTCTCGCATTTGTAAAAGCGAATCATCTGGAAGGAAAGTACGGTCTTTCCGGATGGCCGAAAGATATGAAAAGATATCTGTTCTTCATACCAATGTGGATCCTTGCTACGGGCAACATATGGGATGGCTTTTCACCTTCTTATCAGGGAACTTCTTTAGTGATGGCGACACTTTCCATGATTCTTGTTGGCTTTGTGGAAGAAATGATTTTCAGAGGATTTCTTTTCAAGGCGATGCTCTCAAAGGATAAGACGATTGTGGCGATCATCGTTTCTGCCGTGACATTCGGTATAGGTCATATTGTAAATCTCTTTACCGGGCAGGCAAGTTTTGAGACGGTGGTACAGATCGTTTTTGCCATCAGCTGGGGATTCATTCTGACGATGGTTTGTTATAAGAGCGGAAGCATTATTCCTTGCATCATAGCACACTCCATGATCGATGCATTATCACTGTTTGGAGCGGATAATGCGATCGTTGACTGGATATATGTAGGAACGACGATCGTGGTTGCAATTGTTTACTGCATATATCTTGGCAGGCTTCATTCATCGGAATCGGTGGAAGAAGGTTGATTTCATGGGGACTCTGGCTGATAGAATACTAAGTTCCGGATTATCAAATGTGAGGCGCCGTTTGTACGGAAGTTACGGCTCGTCCTCGAGGGCACCCTGCGGTCCGTTCCTGTAGGCAAATATGGTCACGGTGAAGACAGACAACACCCTGTTTGTGTCAGTGACCTCGCCAAGAGCTTTTGCTGCGGGCGTCAAAAAACGTTCGATTACCCGCGCTCGACTAAAACTCGGGGATGGTGCATAACCGGTGACTGTCGCCGAACGCCTTTGTCAGCGATATCCTGCGTTCGTTGGTGTTCGGCGTTTGGCTCCGTCACCGGTAAGCGCCATCCCCTCAAACAGGCCGTCTCGCGCGGGATTCGTTTTTTGACTGCCCACAGCAAAGCTCTATAGCTCGGTCACAATGACACGCACAGGGTGTGTCTGTTCTCACCGTGACCTTTCATTCAGACATGTTCCCGGACCGCAGGGCACCACGAGGATGAGTCGGTGCTTCGCACAGATACGCGGGGCGATATGTCTCATTCGAACATGTGATTCTTCTTGTCAATCTGAGCTGGATTTAGACGCGTTTTTTTGTGCAGTTTGTACACCCGGCATAGATTTGACCATCCTCTAAGGTCGATTTCTGCACCGGTCTTTTGTGCAGTCTGCCGAAAATGAACAAGGAATGATCATTTTCCTTGCCACAGAGAAAATCCTTGTGCTATAGTCAATTCAAAGCAGAGACGGCGTTCTGCCGGATTCTATCTGATATAGCTCATCTGCATATACCGCGGCGAAGGAATTGCGAACCAGTTCTTTCACGAGTATAGAATTCCTGCTTAAATCCCCAATCCATGTAACAGGCAGGAGTTCTGAAGACCTCCTGCGAAACCGGCGTGTTGCTTAAAAAGCAATCGTTCATTTATCACAGGAGGAAACTGAATGACAAAAGAGAAGTACAAAAAGAAGGCGGCAGAGTGGGATAAGCTCACCATCACGAGTCGATTTATCTTTTACCGGGTCATGCGGGACAATGAGGATCTCTGCCTGGAGCTGTTGCAGAGAATTCTGCCGGAGCTGAAGATCAAAGGGCTTAAGCCGTTGGTGGCGGAAAAGGTGATAGAGGAAACATTGGATGGGCATGCTGTCCGGTTGGATGTATATGTGGAAGAAAACGGAGAACCCCGAGTTTACAACATCGAGATGCAGGCAGAGGACACGCTGGAGCTGCGACATCGATCCAGATATTATCAGTCGATGGTAGACTCGGAGACGTTGGATAAAGGAGCGAATTACACTGATCTGCCGAACAGTTATGTGATATTCATCTGTCCTTTTGATTTGTTTGAGAAGGGCTTGCACAGGTACACCTTCACATATAGGTGCAGGGAAGTGGACGGCTTGCAGCTTGGGGAGGGAACGTGCAGGATCTTTCTGAATGCGAAGAGCATGAGAAAGGATGTGTCGGAGCCGTTGCAGGCATTTCTGGATTACTGCATGGGAAGACCGGTCACAGATTCGTTTGTCACCAGGCTGGATGAAGCGGTGAAGGTTGTTAAGCGGGACAAGGAAGCGAGGCGAAGATATATGTATCTGAAAGAGATGGTCTGGGAAGAGGGAGAGAAGGTCCGCCGGGAGCTTGGCGGAACGATCTCGATGCTGGAGAACGAAAATGGCGAGTTAAAGAACAAAAATAGCGAGTTGGAGACCGAGAATGCCAGACTAAGGACGCTTCTCGCTGAGCGAGGAATCGAGTATTCGTCCAATGCCGGTGAAGAATCATCCTGATAACGCGGGAAGTATCCTATACTCGGACAAAGATGCTAAGCTGGAATGCTGCATCAATCCCTTTGGACCGTTGCCGCCGGAATAGAATATCACAAGAATTCTTCCAATGGGGATAGATCTTAATTGGTTACTGAAATACAGCATATCGTAAAACCGTGGCAAAAGTCACGGTTTTACGTTTTTTTTGCAGGGGAGATGCTGCTCATTCTCAGGAATGCCTGTTGGATGAACCGTTACTTCCGCACGGATGGCGAGGGTGACTATTGAAAAAGAATATGCAAATCCATATTTATTCAGGTCAAAATCAAGGCACAGTCCAAGATGAAAACTCACCTTGATGATGAGGATGTTTTGCATTATACTAGCCTCTAAAGATATGGGTTATGAAGCTTTTGCTAACTTTACTAAAGCTTCCTATACCCCAAAGGCGCGTTGAACCTTGAAAACATAATATTGTTTCTTAGTGTGTTCTATTTTTTGTTATCGAGGTCTGACGGTTCAGGGTATAATGGGCAAGTGTATTTAAAAACGTCATAGCGTCTGCAAAATCGAGCGGATAAAAAAATGTAATGCGGATCCAATTATATCCTATGCTACATTTTCAATTAGCCATGGAGGGAGGGATACAGATATGGACCATTTCAGTCTGAAAGACTTCTGGGCTAAGACCTTACCCTTTCAATCCGTGCAGACACATGCTATTGTCAGCGGACACGTAGCCCAGATTCTTTTGGACAGGTTTGTTTCGATTGGGGATAAGGAAATTCTGCTTGATGAGACGGGAATGGATGGAGAGTCACTTAGGAACTTTATCGGATATTTTGTATCGCTCCACGACATCGGAAAGATCGATTATTCTTTCCAAGCCAAATATGACGACAGTGAGTTTATGGAACGATTACGGGAAGCAGTTCATTGTGATGTTCCTGTCCCTAATGTCCGTCATGAAAAAACCGGTAAAGATTGCCTAAAGACTCTCTGGAGGTCAAGAGAAGAGAATAGGGAAGCAGTTCGGCTGTTTCCCAGGATTGTTGGAGCACACCATCAGGGAAAGACCGGATCGGGAGGATTCGCCAGTTACTCTGAGAGTTACAGCTATCAAAAAGAGCTGGAATGTATGATGCGTGATCATTTCCTTGGCTCTGCGGATAAGGCTCTCCCTCATTTAGAGAGGAAGATTTCGGGGAGAATGCCGGCTTTAGTCTTGGGGATTACGATCTTGGCCGATTGGATCTCATCCGGGAGTTTTTTTGCCGACGCTGAGGAGTGGATCGATCAGGATGATGCTATTCAGATAATTGACGATACTGCCTCCAAATTCCTTAGCAATTCAGGATTGATGCCTCAGCATATTGATTGGCCGACTTCTTTTTGTGGCCTCTGGCCGGTAATTCCATTGGACGGGCGGAGACCGTTGCAGAGAATTTTGGATGAAGTATTTTCAGCAGAAGACCATAAGCCGATCCTTGTCTTGCTGGAGGCACCGATGGGTGAAGGTAAGACGGAGGCTGGGGTATATGCAGGGCTCCAGATGGCAAGATTGTGGGGCAAGGATGGGATGTATGTGGCCATGCCGACATCGGCGACCGCAAACCAGATGGTCGGACGGATCCGAGCGCTGATGAAATCACATGCCATTCCTTCAGATGTCAGACTGCTGCATTCCATGGCGTGGCTGGACAATACGGAAGAGTTTTTTTCAGGTTCTCCAGACGAGCGGGATGAGGCGGCGAAATGGCTGGCTCCACTTAAAAGGGGGCTCTTGGGGCAATACAGCGTTGGCACGGTCGATCAGGCAATGTTTGCCGCTACCAACGTGAAGTATGGAGCACTGAGGCTCCTTGGTTTATCTAACAAAGTTCTGATCATAGATGAGATCCATTCATACGACGCATATATGAGTGAGATTATCATCCGGCTCTTGGACTGGTGCAGGGCATTGAGGGTTCCGGTGGTTCTCATGTCTGCCACAATCCCTCCATTCCTGAAGAAAAAACTTCTGTCTCCCTATACTGATTATGGATTTTCCGGGGAATATCCTTCCATAACCATGATCGATAAAGAAGGCAAAGTCACGGAACGGCATATCTCGGAGACGTCTCATAAACTCATCTGTGATGTTCAGCTGCTTCCTTATCTTGGAAAGACTGAACAGATCGCGCAGGCAGCCATTGAGAGGGTGAGTCAGGGAGGCTGCCTATGCGTGCTTATGAATACGGTAAGAGAGGCTCAGGAAGTATATCAGGAGATCTGTTCAAGGTATGATGGAGACCGGCTCCTTTTCCATGCCAGGTTCCCTGCAAGGCGGAGGATCCAGATCGAACAGGAGTGTATACGCCGCTATGGGAAGGACAGATCCCAGCGTCCAACGCAGTCTATCTTGGTCGCCACTCAGGTTGTGGAGCAGTCCCTGGATGTGGATTTTGACGGTATGATAACGGCTGTCGCGCCGATTGACCTGCTCCTTCAGAGGATGGGGCGCATCCATCGGCATGAAGGTGCTAAGCGTCCGCCTGGCTTTGAGAAGGCTTCCCTGACCGTGCTGACCCCTGAGGATTCCCAATATGGCCCCAATTCCTTTGTGTATCCGGTCTGTATGCTGCAGAGATCGGTCAGGCTCTTACAAGACAGGGACTCCATCCATATACCGGAGGATCTGGCCGGGCTGGTCAGCGATGGCTATAACCCAGAAATAATCCCTGAGGAGGAAATCCAGGCATGGCTTGAGAATCAAATCAAGGAACAGGTCCAGGCTGGATCAGCCACACAATATCTCCTCAATTCTCCAGATGGGTTTTATCATGGCATAGAGGATACGGTCGTGCTGGATGATGAAGAGGAGACATATCAGCTATCAGTTAAGACACGTCTCGGTGAACCGACTGTAAGAATTGCATTCCTATCGAAGGAACAGATGGGAAAGGTCGCTCCGTTTTTCTGCGAGAAAAACGGGGAAACAATAGCAAACGTATGTAACAAAAAAATCGCTGAGGCTGTGATGCTAGAAAGCGTTTCTGTCAGAATGAATGAGTTGAAAGGACCAGATGGCGCACTTCCAGGTATCAAAGGGACATCACTCCTGTCTGGTCTGCGTATCCTTGGAGCAGTAGACGGCAGAGTGATGCTCGAGAATGGGAAGACTCTGCATGCTGATCCGGAATTTGGTCTGAGATTTGAAGGGAGGTGAAATATGAGTGTTGAGTGTTACGTATAATGTAATAGAACAGCCATGGATTCCTGTGGTAACGGTGGATGGAAAGAATGAGGAACTGGGCATCAGGAAGGTCATTCAACGGGCAGATGCTTTGAGGGAGATTTCCTGTGCCTCTCCGCTCGAGGAATATAGCCTTTATCGTTTTCTGGGCCTTTTCTTGATGGATGCTCTTCGTCCTGAAACGGATGCAGACATAGAAGACCTGATAGACGAAGGGAGATTTGATACAGGAACGATAGATGCCTATATCACGGATTGTGAAAAGGAAGGGGTTAGTTTTGATCTGTTTGACGGGACACGTCCCTTCCTTCAGAGTCCCCCTGGGGAGAACGAAGGCGGGATAAAGCCTGTGAGTGCTCTGGACTTTACTTTGCCAAGCGGAAACAATCATACTCATTTTGGACATGCCAAGATGATCCCGAAAGATATGGATCCGGGCGATGCTCTCCGCCTGATCCTTGTATCCTATTTGTTCTGTACGGCTGGTGTGCAGGAGTATCCATCAGGGGTTTATGGAGCGCCTCCGTATTTTGGCGTAGTCAAAGGCAGGAATCTTTTTGAAACGCTTGTATATACCCTTTTGCCTCTGCAGAAGATCAGTATACCTTTTGACAAACCTCCTGTCCTCTGGAGAAGGATAGAGCCCATTATTCCAAAAGGCCAGGTGGGCAGCACTTCGTGGCTGCTGGGTATGCTGTTCCCCACTCGGCGGATCAGGCTGGTGCCTGATGGGCATGGAAGGGTGACTGGCACATATTTTAGCCAGGGTGAGAATTTTGTAAACACAGAAAGCTGGCATGACCCGTACGTTACATACTATCTGAAGGAGGGAAAAACGGAAAAGAAACTGATCCTTATCCGTCCGTCGGGGGGAAATGGCATATGGAGAAATCTATGCGATATCATTGATAAGAAAGCTCATCTTGCTTCCATATTGCTATCTCAATATAAAGACCTCTGGAATGAGCCTATCATCAATCTGACTTTGTATGGGACTGAGACAGATCAGGCAAGCTATCTGGATATTTTCCGTTATGACCTTTCCTTCCCGGGCAGACTGATGGAGGATGAGAGAATCTCGAATCTCCTGAAAAACTGCGTAGCCCGGGCTGAGGATATGGCAGGAGCGCTGTCAGGATCCATGCGAAGCGTGAAAGCATTTTCGGATGCTTCCGCAGCTACGGAAGTACAGAAGTATTATAGTGATTGCGAGAAGGCTTTCTGGGGCTTGGTAGGTCAATTGGAAAAGATGGATCCTGCCGGATATAAAAATGCATATATTTCTTTTTGTGATGAGATCGGGAAGAATGCTCGTCAGTGCTATCAGGATGCATGCAAAGCAGTGACATTGCGTGCGAAGGATTTAGTTATGGTTGAAGAACAAAGGAAAATCCTGAATCTATCAATCCATAAGTTACAAAAGGAGGCTAGTGAATGATCGAAGGGAGCGAAGATTTTTTTGAGCGCTTGAATAGCCTGGGAACAGGAGAGCGTGCTGCTTTGAAGCGCAGCGCAGGGACGATGGTTCAAAGCGCGGATGGCAGGGCGTTGAAGGCTTTTTATCGAAGCATGCCATCGACAGGTGTCCGCAATGAAGAAAAATGGTTCGCGATAGCCTGTTTGCGCTGCCTGTGGGATATCGGTGAAGAAAAGGGAGAGCCTTTTGAGGCAATGATCAGTTCCCTGCTCCGACGCGATGAGATTTCTGAAAGCACTTCGCACAGGGTGAGCACGTTGCTGGATACCAGATGGGATCAGGATGGGTTTATGTTATCGAAGCTATCACGACTGGTGAAGATGCTTTGTCAGAAATCAGAAGAAATGCTTGATTTTCCGGCACTGTTGGAGGACCTGATTTATTGGAACTCTGATACACAGACTATTCAAAGGAAATGGGCAAGGGCAATGTTTGGTTTTGAGAAAAATGAAAAGGAGTGATCAGATATGCTTTATGAATTTCACATGTTAAAGAATTATCCACCGACAAACCTGAACCGGGACGATACTGGAGCACCTAAAACCTGCATGTTCGGGAATGCCACAAGAGGACGCGTTTCCAGTCAGTGTTTGAAAAGGGCTTGGCGGAGATCAGACATATTTCGGGCGGAGATAGGAGAAGAAAATCTCGGGATTCGTACCAGGCAGCTTCCGGGCCTGATCTCTGAAAAACTGCTGGAAATGGGCGCAGATAAAGAAAAGGTGGATGCGCTTGAACCGAAGATTTCCGGCTTCGGGAATAAGGATGGGAAGGAGAACAAGAAGGGTAATTATACGGCTCAGGTTGTTTTCTATGCACCCGATGACATTGAAGCGGTTGCTACAATCATGAAGAACTTCCTTGATAATTGTGCAACCAAAAAGGATGTGGACAAGTTAAAGGGAAAGGAACTTCAAGACGCGATAAAGGGAGCGGATGTGCGGCCGATCACGGTAGACATTGCTCTGTTCGGCCGGATGGTCACATCGGACGCTTTCAGGGATGTGGACGCAGCTATGCAGGTGGCGCATGCTATTTCTACAAATAAGATTCTGATGGAATCCGATTATTTCACGGCAATGGATGACATGTTGGCTGGAGACTCGATGGATGAGAGGGGGGCGGCGATGATTGATGATATTGACTATAACTCCTCTTGCTATTACATCTATGCGTCTCTTGATACGGATATCCTGAGGGAGAACCTGAAATATAGTCCGGATGCAGATCAGATCGTCAGGAAGACCGTACCTGCTCTTTTGAAGGCGATGGCGTTTACGAACCCGAGCGGGAAGCAGAACAGCTTTGCCGGTCATGTGCTGCCAAGCGCAGTGATGGTGGAATGCAAGTCCAAGAAGATCCCGACTAGCCTGGCGAATGCGTTCGTGCAGCCAGTGGGAGGAAAAGATCTCGTGAAGGAGAGCATCCAGAGCATGATGGCAGAAACCGATATGCTGGCCAGGGATTTTCAGATTCCTGTGGATGAGCGTATCTGGTTCTGTGTAGACAAGTATGATATCCATCCGGAGAGCGCGACAAAATGCTGCAAGTCATTCTCGGAGCTGGTCGATTCTGCAGTTGAGTCGCTGAAGTGAGGTACCAGAATGGCAGAAAGTAATACGAATTTGATCATTTTGCGACTGGAAGGTGTCATGCAGTCCTGGGGGGAGAATTCCAAATGGAATCATAGAGCCAGTAGCCAGATGCCGTCAAAGTCAGGCATCGTCGGCATGCTTGCTTGTGCCATGGGTCTGGAACGGGATGATCATACCATCGTGGAGTTAGGGAATGCCATCACAATCGCCGTCCGTGCTGACCGTCCGGGATTGATGGCGACGGATTATCAGACCGTCACCGGGTATCCGCTACTGACAGCGGAAGGGAAGCCGAGAAGTGGAGGCAACACGTTCATCTCTCGCAGGGACTATCTCCAGGATGCATCCTTTACCGTGTTCCTTGAAGCAGAGGAAGACTGGAAAAACCGTATCACAGATGCCCTCAGAGACCCTGTCTGGCCTATCTATCTTGGGCGTAAGAACTGCGTTCCGTCTAGGCCTGTTTTGATGGAGATTACCAAGGAGTATGGTTCTTTGCATGATGCGGTAAACTGCTATCCTACTTCTGATAGGTCTGTCATACCTATGGAATATGAACTGGAGGAGAGGGATGATTCTCTTTCCAGTTATAACCGTACCGATCAAAGGGTTTCCGCAGATCGCATTTTTACTTCTAGACGTGTGTGGCGTGGCGTGACAAGGGGGGATGATGATGTATCTGGCAAGGATTGATATGGAGTTGTCGGCACCAAGAGTCCGCGCCGCATTAGTGGATTCCCAGAAGATGCATCGTCTTCTGACTGGCCTATATCAGAATTCCAGACATGACGTATCCCTGCTGTACCGTGTAAAGCCAAACGGAAGGGTTGTTTCTGTCTATCAATATGCCAATAGTCCCATCAAGAAGGAAAACATCAGCTCAGGCATGTCTCTCGTGGGGGAACGGTGCCTGGACGAATGGTTAGACAGCATGCAGGCTGGACAGACGTGGAGGTTTGATCTTGTCACGATGCCGTTTAAAAAGGAACGCCGCGACGATAGCGGAAACAGCCGCCGCCGGATGATCCGGGATGAAGAGGAGCGCTTGGAATGGCTTTTCAGGAAAGCGGAACAGAATGGATTTTCTATCTTGGAAGTCCAGGAATTTAAGGATGAGAAGATGAATATCTATCATCCGAGTGATAAAGGAGGAAAGATGGTCATGGATTCTTATAGATATACCGGATCTATGACAATAAAGGATGCCTCAGCATTCAGAAAGGCTGTTCAAGAGGGGATCGGCCCGGGAAAAGCCTATGGACTGGGAATGCTTCTGCTGAAAAGATAAATGGACTGAGGTGGCATATGCCAAAAGACTTACATGAACTGCCAAGGCTCTGTGACAGCATCAGCTATATCTCGATAGAGAAGGCTATCATAGAGCAAGAGGATTCGTCCATCGTCATTGTAAGGGATGACGGGAACATTCCGATTCCCGTCTCTTCCCTGACATGTCTACTGCTTGGCCCCGGTACGAGCATTACCCACGCAGCCATGAAGACAATTGCTGATAACGGATGCATGGTCGTATGGTGCGGCGAAAACACAGGCTGTTTTTATGCCTCAGGGATGGGCGAGACCAGGAGCGCAGATAATTTGCTGTTGCAGGCAAAACTATGCATGGATCCAGAGGCTCATATGGCCGTTGTCCGGAAGATGTATGAGATCCGTTTTCCCACTGTGCCTACCAAGACGATGACACTGCAGCAGATACGGGGTATGGAAGGCATCCGTGTGAAGGAGACTTATAAGGTGGAATCCAAACGGACAGGCGTGAAGTGGTCTGGCAGGGACTACAAGAAGACAGAATGGGAAGACTCGGATGATATAAACAAGGCGCTTTCCATGTCAAATGCTATCCTTTACAGTGTCTGTCATGCTGCCATAGTCTCACTAGGCTTTTCTCCGGGTCTTGGGTTTGTTCATACTGGCAAGATGCTTTCGTTTGTATACGATATAGCGGACTTATATAAGACAGAGACTACAATCCCGGCAGCATTTGAAGCAGTAAGGGATGCAAAAGGCAATCTGGAGGAGAAGGTAAAGCTGTACACCAGGCAGAAGATCGCAAAGGCCAGGATACTAAAAAGGGTTGCAGATGACATCGAGAAGCTTTTTCAGACATCTATGCAGGAGGAGCATCAGAACAGGGAGGATGCTGGTGAAATCTGGGATACGGATGGCAGGGTCATCGGGGGCAGGAATTATGGTGGGGATTTGAAGTAATGATTGTGATAGTGATGGACAATGCCAGCGAAAAACTGCGGGGAGAACTAACAAAATGGCTCTTGGAAGTAAAGCCGGGGGTGCTTGTTGGCAAAACCAGTGCCCTGGTCAGGGAAAAACTATGGGAGAAGGTGGAAAACGACGAGAGTAGGTCGGGGGCTTTATTGATATACAATTCAGACAATGAACAAGGATTTGCAATAAAAATGGTTGGAATACTCAGACGGTCCGTGATAGACTTAGACGGCATCCAACTGATAAAAAGGGCCTAAAATAGGCGTTTCTTTAAGTGTCTGCCCCACGCACGTGGGGATGAACCGCAAATCAGTGCTGCCAGTGTTCCGACCATGCAGGAGTCTGCCCCACGCACGTGGGGATGAACCGGATTCTGTCAGCAGGCTTGC
>JAIKYU010000145.1 GCA_024682835.1 Lachnospiraceae bacterium
GCGACAGCGGGGAGCGGCGCGGCCGGCAGCGGCGCTGGAAGCGCAGGACAGGCAGGGGGCTCCGCCGGTCATCAGTTTGGCGCAAAGAATCTGCAGAAAACGGCCAGGCAGGCCGGAGACGGTGGCGACGACCGCAGGAAAAAGCAGCAGGATCCGCAGGCGTTCGGCTCTCAGGGAATCGGTCACGGAACGGACGAACAGCAACGATTCGGGGGCGGCCAGGGACCTGTCGGAAGCGCCGGTTTCGGGGATGCCGCAGGTGATGACGACACCCTGTTTGGCGATCTGTTCGGAAGCGAGGCAGGTGCCTTCGATGAGATGGGGGCTTTCGGAGATCTGAGCGGCTTTGGCGATATGGATCTGTTTGACGATATGGATCTGTTTGAAGAGATGGATCTGTTCGGCGATTTGGGAGGAGCCGGTCTGCCCGGGACGGGAATGACGGGAACTGCCCTGCAGGGCGGCGCGAACGCGGGGGATCATGCGTTTTCGGCGAGACGATAGGGCGTGCGGCTTGTGAATAAAGGAGTAACCAATGAGAGTCATACCTAAGAAAACAAATGTCAGAATGGAACTGTTTCACGGCGTCGAGATGCTCGATGTGGCGGTTGGTGCAGTGGGGCTGGCCCTTACGGTTTCGCTCCTGGTCGCCAATGTCCCGGGACATCTGTTCATGGCCATCGGGGTGGTTATTCTGACGATCGCGCTGGTGGTTCCCCTGGATGATGACAAGGGCTATATGCTCCTGTTTTTCTTCCTGAAATACGCCGCAAGACCACGTGTCTTCCGAAAACGGGGAGAATCCCCCATAGAGCCGGAACCGGAGAAGGAGGCTTCTCAGAAGGGCAGCGCAAAGGCAAAGAAGAAACCTCCGCTTCCCGGTCTTTCCGTGGAGGACATCACTCCTTTTACGGGAGTGAACGGGGAGTTTATTGAATATGGCGGAAAATACTGCGCAACGGTGGTGGAAATCCCCTCCGTTGAATTTCGTTTTTATACGGTCTATCGGCAGGATGCCCTGATTGAGCGGGTCTTCGGCGGCATTCTGCGGACGGCGGCTTCCGAGGAGGTCATCAATCTGGTGAAGCTGGATAGGCCGGTGATCTATGACGACTATATCCGGTCGGAAAATGAGAAACTGAAGGAGCTCAAGGAAGCCTTCATGAACGGGATGATATCGGAGGAGGAGCTCACAGTGCGGGTGGGTATCATCCAGAACCGCATAGAACAGCTGAAGGTTTTCGATTTCAAGGACAAGGTCTACATGCCTTTCCATTATCTGATGTTCATCGACCGCGATAAGGATCTCATTCGTTCCCAGGCGCAGGATACCATCACGCAGTTCGGAGCCAACAACATGATCTGCAGACAGTTGAAGGACAAGGAACTGGCGGTCTTTCTGAAGTACAATTACTCCATGGATTTCGATGAACGCGAGGTGGAGAAGCTGACACCAGACCGGTACATGGACTGGATTCTCCCGGAAACCATCAGGTTCACCAGCAGACAGGTGCAGTATGACGGACTGATCACGCACAGTCTGCGCCTTCGGGATTATCCCGTGGTGGTGGGCAACAGCTGGGCTGCCAGGATGTACAATGACGTGGGCACCAAGGTGATCATGAAGCTGACGCCGATCGAGCGCACGAAGGCCATACGCCAGATTGACCGCTCTCTGGAGGAACTCAGAGAGCAGCGCTCGAGCACCGGCAAGGCGAGCCGGATGATCGATCTGAACACCCAGCTTCAGGCGCTGGCCAATGTCCTGCGTCTTTTGCAGGGAGAAAACGAGACCCTGTTCAATGTCAACACGTTCGTTCAGGTCAATGACTACAAGCTTTCGGAGGAGATGCGCAGCGGGGTGAAACAGACAGGCTCCATCAATTCCCGAAAAAAAGAGGTGCGCCGCGCACTTTCCGAGGAGGGCTTCAAGACCGCGGACATGTTTATGCAGCAGTTTGAGGCATACACCTCCATGCAGCTCTCCGGCTATGATGCTTTCGAGAAATACAAGAGAGGGATCCATTCCACCTCTGTCGCTGCGGCATTTCCCTTTGTCTACAAAAGCCTTCAGGACAAGGAGGGACTCTTTATCGGCGAATCCGGCGGCGTGCCGGTGTTTATCGATTTCTTCCGCAGGGATTCGGAGCGCGTGAATTCCAACACGGTCATCATCGGTAAGTCCGGATCCGGTAAGTCCTATGCCACCAAATCCATCCTGGCGCAGCTGGCCGCGGAAAACTCCAAGATCTTTATTCTCGATCCGGAAAACGAGTATACGAAGATGGCGGAAGGTCTGCACGGAAAGATCATCGATGTGGGAAGCGCCACGCAGGGCCGGCTCAACCCGTTCCATGTGATCACCTCCCTGACGGATGACGAGGAGGATGAGGAACAGGCAATATCCACGAGCTTTTCTACACATCTGCAATTCCTGGAGGAATTCTACAGACAGATTCTGCCCGGCATCACGCAGGAGGCACTGGATTTTCTGAATAATCTGACGATTACCGCATACATGAAAAAAGGCATTGATCAGGATACGGATTTTTCACGGCTGACGCCGGAGGACTACCCGACCTTTCAGGATGTTTTTGATGAGGTGCTGGGTGCGTTCCAGATGGCGGACAGCGATTACACCAAGGGAATCCTCCGTGTACTCATGAGCGCGGTGTCCAAGTTTGCAGAGGGCGGCAGGGACTCTCTCCTCTGGAACGGACCCGCATCCATTTCCACCGAGGAAAACTTTGTGGTGTTCAATTTCCAGTCGCTGCTGGCCAACAAGAACGGCACCGTGGCCAATGCCCAGATGCTCCTGGTGTTAAAATGGCTGGATAATGAGGTCATTAAGAACCGCGAGTACAACATGATGTACGGCGCGCACCGCAAGATTGTGATCGTCATTGACGAAGCGCACGTCTTCATCGATGCGAAGTATCCGATCGCGCTGGATTTCATGTTCCAGCTGGCGAAGCGTATCCGGAAATACAACGGTATGCAGATTGTCATCACGCAGAATATCAAGGACTTTGTGGGCACGGAGGAGCTGGCGCGGAAATCCACCGCCATCATCAACGCGAGCCAGTACAGCTTCATCTTCCCGCTTTCGCCCAATGATATGACGGATCTCATCAAGCTTTACGAGAATGCCGGAGCGATCAATGAGAGCGAGCAGGACGATATCATCAATAACGGCCGGGGACGCGCATTTGTCATCACGTCGCCAAATGAACGCACAAATGTGAACATTGTGGCCGCAGAAGGCATCGAGGAGCTGTTCACGATGACGTAGGCAGAAGCCTGGCGGCGGGAGCATGAGATTATGAACGGCTGACACGTGTAATAAAGTGCAGAGGGAGGCTACCATGGATAAGGTGAAGGAATTTGTTTCGAATCATAAACTGCCGGTCATTGCCGGGGGTGTGGGACTGTTGTTTGTGATCATCATCCTGCTCGCCGTTGCGGGGGCGTCACGGGGAAGCAGAGGTGCGGCTCCGGTAAACAGCGGAGTGGAGGGGCTCCTGCGCGTGGGAATTGTCGTCGGAAATGACCGGTACGCGTCCAAGGACGGCGAGGCTGTCACGGGAATCGAGCCGGATCTTGCAAAACGGGCGGCGGATATCGAAGGGGTGACGCTGGACACAACCATGTATGCCACGGTGGAAACCGCGGTCTCTGCACTGCAGTCCGGAAGCATCGATGTGATTCTGGGAAGAATATCCTCCGCGGATCCCGCCGTCACGGGACTGGCTCTTTCGGATCCCTACGGCTGGAGCGGTCTTTATTTTCTGGCCCCGCGCAACGATTTCACCGACAACCTGGCACAGATGGGCGGCAAGACGCTGGGCATACTGGCGCCGGTTGCGGAAACGGCGAAAACCATTCCCTATATCGAGGCGATCATTTCCACGCCCTATACCGATCTCACGCTGCTGGCCCAGGATGTGATACAGGGCAACATTGATCTGGGCGTGGTGGGCGAACGGGACGCGCTGGCCATGGTTTCCGAGCATCTGCAGGCGCAGGAGATCCTGAACGGTCCCCAGGAGCGCTATGTGGCTGTGGCGCCGGGGAATACGCTGCACCTGGCGGCTGTGAACATGGCGATCAGTCAGTGGTTTGATGATCGCGCTGCGGAGGAATAAGCATGAACTACTTTGACAGTCCGAAAAACCAGGCCTTGTGGGATAAGGAACTCGCATCGTTAAAAGGGGAGCGGGACCGCAGGAAGGTCGACGGCTATAAGCCCCACAAGGAGGCGGAACCCGAGAAGGCAGCGGTCAATCCGAACCGCCGCAGGATCACGCTGGCGGAGCTCGAAGAGATCGAACGCAGGGAAAGCGGCAGATCCGCGGAAGGAAAATCCGCAAAGCCCCGCAGGGAGCGAAATATGCAGATGCAGGCACCGGTACTGGAGGATCCTTCCTACGGTGCCATGAATCCGGGAGACTGATGATTACCTGCAGAAAACGGCGCAGATATCCCTGCGCGCAGGGGGAAAAACGGCTGTCGCGGCGAATCCACCCGGGCTGGTGCGGCATCTGTCTGGCGGTTTTCCTTGCTCTTACCGGGTCGGTTCCCGTATCCGCGGAGGTGATCGGTGACGCGGAGCCGGAACTGGATTACACCGACGGGGACGATGAGGAACTGCCCCCGGAGCTGCAGGGGAAGGTGCTCACCGAGGAGCTGCAGAACGCACTGCAGGAATCCATGAAGGGGGATGAGACGGATCCGGAGGACGGAACCCCGCTTCGGCTGATCGGCCCGACAACGGCCGCCACCTTTGACAAGCTTACCTATACGGAGCATCCGGAATTGGATGTCACTTACGATGAGCAGAGCAGACGCTTTGTCTACACATTCCCGAACGGGGCGAACTTTTCCATGACGGCGCCGCTCGGCGGTATCGCCAATGAGCCGGTGACGGTCGAGGCGGGAGACGGAACGGAATTCATCGGGGCGTGGTATGAGGAGCAGTCCGTGATGGAGGAGGCGGATGCCGCGCAGTCGATCAGCATGGACCAACGGGGCTCCTGGCAGTTCATCCTCTTCTCGGACGGGGTCAGCAGCGGCAGTGCGGATGACAGCTACATGCTGCGCGGATCGGTCAGAATCATGAATACGGACGAACGCCTGCAGGACGGTTACATCGGGACGCCGACGGGCCTGACGCTTGCCATCGCCACCTGCAACGGCGAAAAGCAGGAGATCACGGATCCGTACGGCGTGCGGCTGGATCGGGACGGGAATTACCGACTGTATTACACGCTGGGGAAGAAGGAATGGAACGTCTCCTTTGTGCGCGATACCGCCCCGCCGAAGCTGCTTTTCACGCCGCAGATCGAGGAGGTCTATTTCGACTGCCCGGTGTCCTGGCAGATCTGGCGCCCTGATACGGAGGTGCAGGTCTACTGGGACAACATGCGCATCGAGGCGCCGGAGAATACGGTGGCCGCCAACGGACGGTACAGGATTGTCGTGAAGGATGCCGCGGGAAACACAAGAACCTACCATTTTGTCATCGCCAGAGGCGGAAAGCTGCATCCGGAGGTTCTTCTCGGTGCGTTTATCGTGCTGATGGTTGCCGGGATCGCGATTGTGCTGTTTTACCGTAGGCGTCTGACCGTGGTATGAGGAGAAACGGCGAAGAATGAGACGGAACCCGTTCAAAAAGAGAATCACCCGCGTCATCGCGCTGCTCCTTGCACTCATGCAGTGCGTGGCGGTTTCCGGCTGCGGGTTTATTCTGGAAAACGGACGTGCTGATCTGCCTATGGCGCCGTCGGTTGCCATACCGATCGTCAATACGGGCAAGACGGTAGAACAGGATCCGATGAAGAAATACAACATCGGCGGCACGGATGCGTTTTATCTGCTTCCCGGCATCGAATCCGATCCGGAGGAAATGACCGATTTCCAATGCTTTGACTACACCTCCGACGGGGATTTTTTCTACATGTACAGCGCTCCTTCCTACATCGAAGGAGAAAAGGTTTCCGCCTATAAGGGCACGAAGGGAACGGCTCCTGCGGAGGGAAGTGTGCTGCCCGACAGAGAGGGCGGCATTCTCTGCAACGCAATGATCGTGATGACGTACAATCCCTACACCAGAGCCTACCATGTGATCGACGCCCAGGTGTATCCGGTGGCCGATGATAAAACCAGACTGACCGGACTGGAGTTCTATGAGTGTGAAGGATACTACATGCTTTCAAATGCCTACGGCGGCAAACTGGGTGATCAGGAGCGTTATTATGTCGTGGACCGCAAGGGGACGTCTACGGTGTATGACAGCAAGGGCAATGTCGTTTTTATCTCTTCTATCGGAACGCTGTTAAGAACAGAGCTGGACAAGGTGATTTACTATAACTATCTCGGCGGGAATGCGGCTTTTCAGAAGGAAGAGAGCATGACGGACGAGGAGAAAAAGGAGCGTGAGGAGGCGCAGAAGGAGGTGGCGCTGGAAAACTCGCTCCTGCCGGAGGAGGACAGGGCGAAGGATCCCGAGCAGGATTCCGATAACTATATCTCCGAACGGGCGCGGGAAGCGGGTGTCAATGTGCTGTTGAAAAGCGCCGTCATGGATGCCAATTTCATGACCTATGCCTCCGTGATGCTCTATGACCGGCCTTCACCCTGGGACCCCGATGCGACGTTGTTTGAGGAGGTCATCAGCTGTTATTCCGTGCCGCTGGACAGCGAATATATGAAGTATATCTCCTACAATAAGAACTGGCCGAAGCAGATTACGGAGTGGATGAAGCTGGACGGCAGAACGATCCGGATGCTGATCAGTGATGAGACCGATTCCGTCGCCTCCATGATCAATGATATTGCAAGAGACACACGCGGAAACGGACTGACCATGGGGGATCTGCTGAACAGTTTGTCGGATGTCCGGAATCTGGTGGGGATGGATGTGCTCAAGTCATCCACGGCCCACACCGTCAACGTGCAGATTGCCGAGGATTTACTGAACATACAGCTGGCGGATGTCCGGGATGATTACAGTCCGTTTATCATGGGCTCTGACACGGGATTTCCGTCCTTCATCTGCGGCTGGGTGGATGCCGGCAACCAGAGCTGCGCGGATCTGATGCAAGCTTACCAGGATGAGGGGTACGAGATCCTCCAGAACGAGGAACTGTTTATCCGGTGGATGCAGCAGGACTATAAGGTCATCCTTGACAAGTACAACCAGTATCTGGAATCAAAGCATGTGACAAAGAAGTGGAAAAGGGTCATGAGGGAGATGCTGCAATCCCTCACCGGTGTCTGGTCTCTTTTCAGCCTCGTGGCTGCCCGGGCAAAGAATGAACTGGACGGGAGCCAGCTGCCGGGGCTTTCTTATGACTTTTTCAGAAAAAATGTCGGAAAGATCAAGATCAATATGGGCAATGAGAAGCAGGTCACCGACATGAGCAGGGTGTTCCGCCGTCTGTGGAACAACGGTCTGGTCACCATCAATCAGCAGAAGTATCAAAGCATGTATTTCTGGTTCAACAAATACGGGTACAGAAAGGTCAGTGATCAGACGATATTCCTGACTGGCCTGACCAACAATTTCAAGCGCAGTTACTATGCCGGTGCCTACGGCAATTTTCACCGGTATTTCTCCAATCTGCCCAACCTGAAGGATTACAGTGCCTTTGAAGTCCAGAATACGGGAACCGGATACGACAATCTGGCAGACGGGAGACTCTATTTCCGCATGAGCCAGCTGCAGGCAGCCGGGTTGGTGCCAAAGCCCGGAGAATGGAACAGCAAAGATAAAACCAACACCTCCCCTTTCACCACGGATAACGTGGAGATGCTTCTGGCCTACCATGAGTCCCAGATCAAGGGACATACGGAGGAAACCGGAGCCATGGTCTGCGAGATACCGACGGATGCACCCCCTCTGAAATGGGGGAAATACCCCACGGCCACCATGAAGCCGTATGAATATAACGAGGAGCTGTCCCGCAAATTCTACATTGATTTTTCGCAGGTGACAAAATTTTCCACCCGTTTTATCAAGGATCTGAACCAGCAGGAAAGTCCGGATTCCGCGTTCTGGAGTGTGGCGGAAACACACTGGAGGGACGCGTTGCGGATCTATCTGCAGGATCGTGTCGATCACGGGGATACGCGTCTTCTGGACCATCTTTCCGCTGCGATGAAGAGCGTGCGGGATGGGTATCAGAATAATATGTATGCCGCGATTGCGGATGTGAATATCCCGGATTCGGATTTTGAAAAATCCCAGAAGGAAATCGGGAATGCGCTGATTGATGTCGCAAGGAATGACAGGTCGATCGAGGATCTCTGGAAGACCTATCAGAAAAAAACCGCCGCGTATAATGATGCCAGACGGGGAGGCGGACGCGCGAGCGGCGAAAAATCCGAAATGGAATCCGCGCGCGGTGCGTATCTGCTTGCGCTCAGTCAGCGCAATGTTCCCATCGAAGCGCTGGAAGAACCGGAGCGGCGCGCCTACGATGCCTTCGTTGCAGCCTGTGCTGCGCATGGCCTGAAAAACGGATTTACAGTGGATCCCGGAACGGAGGGAGAGGTGCTGCAGTTCTGGCAGCTGGTGACCGACGGGGGCAATCCTGCGCTTCACTACAAGACCATTACCGCGAAGTCATTTAGCGGCTTTGGCACCGATTTCTATCTGCCGCTGTATTTTGACGAGGACGGCTGGTGGGATGATAATGAGAACTGGGCCGGATTTGTGCAGAATGTGCTGATTGCCTCGGGGAGCTACACGGATGAGGAGATCGGCGATATCCTGAAGCTCCATGAGGGCGTGGTGCCTGTGGTGGAGGTGATTCCGGCGAAAACCTATCCCGTTTCCTACCGGCTGATCCTTCCTTCCGGCAGCACGGCAAGCTTTGCCAATGTGGCAAACCAGCAGGGCTCTGCGACCACGGCACCGGCGGACGGCGCGATCCTCTTCCACAATGTGGCGACCACGGATAAGGAGGGAAATCACCACTTTACCAGCAATATCGACTACGTGTTTCCTACCCTGAAAACCAGCCAGGGACGCATCATCAATCTGGCGACAGGGATGACCAACGGAGCCAAGGGCCTCGTGGACAGGAAGGTCCCGGGCTGCGCCATTGACGCGGGGTATATCGGCTATGACGGACCGGCCGGGAAATCCCAGATTATAGCGCTGGCAACAGATGAGGGGGTCAAGTTTTACAACGGAACCCTTGCGCAGACCGTAAACGGGCGCGACTGGTACTCCTACAGTGTCAGCGATTCCACCTACATCACGAATGTGGATTTGCTGACCTCTTCCGGCTACACGCCGAGCGTACAGGAGCAGACGGCGGCGGCAATGACAGAAAAATGGAAATACGAGAGTCCGGACAAGGATGATAAGACGACCCTTGACGCGGACGGACGCGCGGTGACCGGCGAAGAGCAGACACCCTCCGTTCAGGGAAGCGCGGATGAGGGATCGAAGGATCAGACGCCGGAAGTAAAGACAGACGCGGTGGACGAGGGCGCCACGAAGAATATCATGGGACAGGAGTATGTCCAGAACGTCCTGAATTCCGCGCGTGTGGGAACGCTGAAGGCCATTTCCAGCTTTACCATGACGGGGAAGGATGAGATTCTGATTTCCGCCTACGACACAGGGCTTTCCCTTTATAACACCAGATCCCAGACGGTGGTTCCGGTGGCCAACGGCTCCTATTACCAGAGCTTTCCCTCAAAGAATCAGGATCAGAGTAAGAATCAGGAGGAGACGGAGCAGATCCTGCAGGAGCAGGAGGGAAGCACGGAACAGAGCTACAAGGTGCTGGGATTCAATACCGAGGAATATGAGTACGGCAATCTGGATCTCGCCCGGGCCAAGGTCTATGACCTCGATCTGGCAGGCGGAAAGAGTACGGCCTATGAACTGGCTGTGAAGCAGGAACTGGCGCAGCGGGCGGTGGATTACATCCGTCTGCCGCTCAGGACCAGAGTGGACGATGAAGGCAAGATCGTCAAAATCGATATGAGCGATGAAGAAAAGGAGGGCTACGAGGAATCCGCAAAGCTCTTCTCGCCGGCGTCCGAGCAGAAGGAATGGGTGGGAGCGCTTTCGGCTCTTGCCCAGGATGTGGGGCTCTTGCGTGCAAGTGACGGCCTTGTTTCCTGTCTGCAGGATCTCAGAGGACGGGTGGCGGTTCAGCAGAAGGCGGTGAACGAAATCTATGCATTGCTGGGACGAACCAAGCTCTCCGATGAGGAACAGAATGAAAAACAGGCCTATTGGAACAACGTGGCGCTCCGTCTCTCCATCGTGGGGGATCGCGACGCGCTGGAATCCATGCTGGTGGAAATCCGGATGCAGGAGGATGTGGCAAAGCATCTGGATCAGGATACGAGAAAGCGATATGAGGAATACCGCGAGATTCTGAATCTGTCAGAGGAACAGGGGGCGGTGGAGCTGCCCCGGGTGGAAACGGTCATCGAGGAGGCAGGAGATGATCTGAGCAAGAATCCCACGACCAATGCCGAGATCCTGAAGGAGGGAATCGAAGAGAACGGCAATGCCCATGATTATCTGAACGAGGCGCTGGGGCGTCCGGAGGACAATGAGAACAGAAAACGGGCGGCGTATCAGAATGAGGTGCTGGATGATATCAAGAACCTTCTGGAGGAGCTTCACAGAAACCGGCTTAAGGAATCCGGAAAAACACCTGCGGAGGATTACGATGAAACAGTGGAGCTCTGGCTTACGGAGCTTAATCCGGACAACTTCCTGATGCAGAATGATTCGGTGCTGACAGATTTCATCCGGATGCTGAACATGGCGGACGGCAGGATTTCCGAGAAGGATCAGAAGCAGATGCAGGAGAGGGAGGACAGAGTCCGGGAGGCCCTGCCGAAGATCTCCTCCATGGCTGAGATTGAGGAACTGATCATATCCGAGCAGATTCTGCTTGGAACCTACAGCAAGTATGCGGCTTCGTATAAAGCATGGAAGGATCAGGAATTCGAGACCACTGCGCAGCGCGTGGCCGTGTTCCGCCAGTCGGAATGGTACCGGGAGATTATTACGGCATACCGCGAGAGCGAGGAGGTACAGGCATTCCTGAAGAAGCAGGTGATGACCTGGGAGGAGTATCTCACGATGATCATCCGCGTGGTCGGAAGGGGCGCCATTTACGATGACAGCGGAAAAGCCACGGGAACCGTTCTGGATGTCGATGAGGCGATTGAGTATTACACTACGCACGGCGGCACCATGGAGGGATATGAGGTGACGGCGGACATCGGCATCGGCGGGGAGGATCAGGAGGAGACCGCGGGTGACAGCAAGGATTCAGAGACCGGTGCGCCCACGGACGAAGCGGACAAACCGGACGAAGTGATCAAACCGGACAAAGATAGTCCGATCCGGAAATACAAATGAGACCCTGGGGCGATGGGATCCTTCAGATAAAGTCGGAGAGAGATTTGCCTGCTTCGAGGGTGCGGCATTTCGCGATGGTGCGGCGATGGCGTTCCGTGGCGGCTGCTTCGCTGATTCCGAGGATTTCGGCGATTTCGTGGTAGGACAGCTCCATCAGATCCCGAAGAGTCAGGATTTCACGCTCTGTGTCGGAGAGATGGCTGAAGATCCGATGAACCTCCCGCATGAGATCAAGCTGGGTTCCGTCCGTTTCATCGAAAACGGGAACCTCCGGGAGTTCATCGGCTGCCTGCTCATGGCGGACACTGGCAAGACGGGCGTGATCAATGATGGCGTTGCGGGCGATGGTGACAAGCCAGGTTTTTGGTGTGGCCCGCCCGTTATCCTGATCGAAGCGGTCGAAGGCCGCGAAAGCATTCAGAAAGACCTGACTGGTGATGTCCTCGGCGGTCTCCCTGTGCAGGACGCGCATATAGACCATGTTGTAGATGTATCGGAAATTGTCCCGGTAAATCTGCTCAAACGAAATGCCCATGCAACATATTTTACCGTTTGAACAGGAAGGGAAACAAGCGACAGGAATACGTTCCATGCATGATAAGAATACCAGTTGTGCCACCCCGGCTGCGGAAAAGACGTTTTCCCAGGGAATGCTACACGACAGAACAGCCTGCGGCCTTTTCAGACGCGTGTGATGAAGGCAGGATGTTTCGTATATATAGATACAGGGACGGTGCAGTCCCGGTCTCCGGAAAGAGGAAAGGAAGGGAGAAAACATGGCAGAGGCAGAAAAGAACCGGTTGAAGCAGTGGATCTATCAGACGAATGATCCGCATCTACTGGAGCGGTACTATGATACGGTTTATGACGAGATGACGGAGTCGGAACGGGATCGGATGGAGCGCCGTCTGATGACGGCTTTTGCCATGGATGCCATGGTGTCCCGGGTGGAATCGCAGAGGGGGGATATGCTCATCGATGTGCCGGTGTTCGGTGTGCAGCGCACGGGGAACAGAACCGTGCTCGTGGGCGTGCTGCCGGATGAGCGGAACGGCGTGTTTGCGGAGGAAACGGATGATCCGCTGGCCATCGGCTGGCACCAGCTGTTTCGGAGCAGGGGCGTCAATTTTTCTCCCGAGGAGCTCAGTCTCTTTTCCGAGGAGTATTATCCCAAATGCGTGATGCATGAGCTCGTACAGCGTGTTATACCGCACACGGATGTGCAGATGGTAAAGCTTCCGCCTTACGACAGCGCTTCCAAAGAGGAGCGCGGGAAGCGGGATCGCAGCGAATATCAGGAACACCGGGTTCAGGCGGTGCGGGATACCGTGCTGGAGGCTGTGCAGAAATGGCGTTCCCCTGTGCTGCTGACGGTCGGAGGAGAGACCGTCACCGTGGTGGGGGTGGACGACGGCGAGATCCTCTATGTGGATGAAGGACCGGGGAGCCTTGCCGGCGAGACGGAAATGCTGGATGTGGAGAGGCTGTTGGATGACCGATCCGGCGCGCTGAGCAATCTGATTATGATCTATATGACAGAAGCAGTGGCGGCGGAATAACCGGGAATTGATCAGGAGGGAAAGTCATGGCAAAAGGAGATGAGAAAAAAAATACACAGGCGGATCCGGTCGACGTCGGCGAACATCTTGCAGCCAAGCTTGCGGAACCCGTGAAGGGGCAGATGTCAGATGCGGAGGCACTTGAGGAGCTGGATACGCTAGGCGATGCGCCCGCGGCAGCAGAAGGAGAGGCCCCTGCGCCCGCGGCAGCAGAAGGAGAGGCCCCTGCGCCCGCGGCAGCAGAGGGAGAGGCCCCTGCGCCTGACCCTGCGGCAGAAGGAGAGGCCCCTGCGCCCGCGGCAGCAGAGGGAGAGGCCCCTGCGCCCGCGGCAGCGGAGGGAGAGGCCCCTGCGCCCGCGGCAGCAGAGGGAGAGGCCCCTGCGCCTGCGGCAGCGGAGGGTGAAGCTCCGGCTCCTGCGGCAGAAGGCCAGGCAGCTCCGGCGTCCCAGGATCCTTTTCTGGAATTGCCTGTGGATGACCAGAAGAATATTCTCTACGGCATCCGTATGCATGATATGGCCTTTCAGGCTATCCTGGAGGAGTATGGTGCGGGCGGTCCGGAACATGAAAATCTCGGAAGAATCGGCGGCCCCAGCCGGGATGTGTTTATGAGCATGATTCAGGAGGGAATCACCGACCCCCAAAAGGCTGTAGCGCCTAACGCGGCGAGCATGGCTTATTACCAGCAGATGAGCAGAGCCGTCACCTTCTTTAACCAGCAGCTGGAGGATCTCCGTCAGGTTGATAACGGCACCATGACGCCGGAAACCTACAAAATGAAATACCGATCCAAAGAGAACTGGGACAGGCCGTTGGAGGATGACAAAAGGCTTGTGGAAGGTTTGCGTCAGCAGGCGGATGCCCAGATGAAGAATATGGCCGGCGTGGTTGTCCTGAAGGATCTGCAGACTCCCCAGCAGAGAAAAGAGGAACTGCAGAAAAAGGCGGAGGTGAACCGGAGATTCCAGAAGCCCCGTCTGCAGGAGACGCAATATGACAGGGCATGTAAGCAGCGCTATATGGCAAGTGCCAGACGAACTGCTGACAGGAATATACTTCAGGCCGAGCAGTATGCCACGATGGAAAACATGACCGGCATCAACGATAAGATTCAGACGCTTTATGATCGTTATCATGAAAGATATCCCAACACCTTTCCTACGACTCAACCGGATCTGTCGCTAGCTGCTACGCTAAAGGCGCTTGCCATCTGGAGAGGTCTTGTCACCAAAGATACTTCCGGGATGAATCAGGCTGAACTGCTCGACCATGAGAAGAAAATAGCGAGTGCGCGTCGAGAAGTAAGTCAAAAGGCGGATCTCTTTATCTCCGAGAAGGAAAAACAGCCTCGCAGATTCTGGCAGAGAAGCTTGAAAAGGGATACGGAGTACAAAATGGCGCAGGGTCTTAAGGAGGATTTTGCGCAATTGGAACAGCAGGTAGGACGGCGAAGAGAAGACGTTAAACAAAGGTTTAGGGCGGATAAACAGGATATCCAGGAAATGGTGACGGATCGGATCGATCAGATGCGTCGGAATTTCATTCGCCGTCTGGGACTCATCCCTGAGGCGCCGCAAAGGCAGCAGGCTGCAGCTCCGCAGATGCAGGCGGCACCGGTACGCCAGGGCGTGATGCCGCAGATGCAGGGGGCAATGCCCATGCGTCAGGGCGTGATGCCGCAGATGCAGGCCATGCCGCCGCAGAGACAGCAGATGATGGTTCCCCGCATGCCTCAGATGACACCGCAGATGCAGGGGGCAATGTCTGTGCGTCAGGGCGTGATGCCGCAGATGGCGCCTGGGTACACGCCTGTACAGTGGACCGTGGTACAGGTATATCAGCAGGCCGACTCGGCATATCAGCAGTCCACGCGGATGTATCAGACGGCGGCGACGGCCTATCAGCGGTTACAGATGCAGGTGATGCAGGCACAGCGCGCGCTGGCACAGGCAGAGATGGCAAGAAATGCAGCCCGGATGCAGGTTCTGGATGCACAGATGGGATTGGTTCAGATGGGGATGAATCCCATGCAGATGGGCATGAATCCAGTTCAAATGGGCATGAATCCCGCACAGATGGGCATGGCTCCCATGCAGGCAACACCTGCCCCGACGCCGGTTATGACGGGAATCACGCCGGAAGGAATGGCGGTTTCGGGACGCATGGTTCAGTCGCCATACGGGAATTATATGCAGGCGGGTTCTCCGTTGACGCCTACAGCGCCTCCGGCCGAGGCCGCATTCGAGCAGCCGGCAGCACAGCAGGGCCAGGCCGCAGCACCGCAGAGTCAGGCTGCAGCACCGCAGGGTCAGCCGGCAGCACAACAGAGCCAGCCTTCAGCGCCTCCGGCCGAAGTCGTGCTCGAACAACAGGCGGCACAGCAGAGTCAGGCCGAGCAGCCGAAGCAGATTCCTCCGTCACAGGTGTCCAAAGAGCAGGCGATGGGAATGCTGGATCAGAAGAAACTCATCTCCGAACCCGGTCTTTTCTCGATTGCGGAACAGGCTTCGCCCATGACCATGCAGGAACGCTATCAGCTCGGCTGGGCAAGGCTGCAGGCGCGTCAGGATCATATCAACCTGAGTGCGTATGTGGAGGACAGTCTGATTCCGGCCTGGGCAAAGGGAGCGAATGTCTCACAGGCGGATAAGGAGCTGGGGCTGTATATCGCTCATCGTGCCAAGAAGGGTCTTCCCATGCCGGTCGAGCAGCTTGCGGAGGATCTGCCGAATCAGCCGAAGGCGCAGGTAAATGAAACGACGGTATCCAAAACCGGGGATCAGCTTGCCGCGCAGCCGGCACCTGCCAAGCCTCCTGTTTCCAAGACGACGCAGCCGGGCGGACCGAATTCCACACAGCCGTCCACGGCAAAAAAGGCAACGCAGGCAAAGAAGGCGGCAGCCCCGCAGCAGGCATCCCATACTTCTTCGTCGGCAAAACCGGTGCATGGTCATCATCATCAGCCAAGCGAGCATCACGGTATGGTAAAGCCGATGGGATGATGTCAGGCTTTTGAGGAAAGGCAGAGGAAAGAAACATGCAGCACATCGAAGATATGATCAAAGAGGTGGATTTTTCCAGAGGATCGGATCTGGAGGCTCGTCTGGAGAAGGAGATCTCTGCCGCCAGAAGCACCAGGCGCAAGGTGACGGTGCATGATCTGGAAGAAGAGGAGCAGACGGGACGCCGGGACGGACATGCTGCTTCTGATGCCGCAGCAAGCAGGAGATCATCCCGTCAGAGGCAAAAGGATGCAAAAGAAAGAAAGGGATCCGGCATGAGCCGCGAAATCCCCTGAATGCACCGGATAGGCGGAGTGCCATATACTCCGCCTATCCGGTGCATACTTGATAAAGGACTGGCCAGAATATGTCCCTCTGCTTGCAGAATGATATTTGGCTTATACGAAGATACTGGCCGGGTAAAAAGGAAAGAGTAAAAAAGAAAGAGAGAGTGAAAAGGAAGAGAGTGTGTAAGGAAAGAGTGAAAGGGAAGAGCAAAAAAGAACAGCTAAAAAGGGGCTGTCGCAATAGATATTGCGGCGCCCCTTCTCTAACCGGTAAAAATCCGGCCGTGATGGCCGGATTTTTCTGATGTGCGCCTGGCGGCGCACGTTTCTAACGGGTGAAAGTCCCGAATCCGCCCGGTAGTGGGAAGGATATAGCCGAAGGCAAGGGTGTCCATCGTGAGGTGGAATCTGAAGGAAGCCGGATGTGGAAACAGACTAACCACG
>JAIKYU010000148.1 GCA_024682835.1 Lachnospiraceae bacterium
CAGGAAGCGGATATCTTAAAAAAGCTCAATCCCCTGCTTTTGGCATATAAGGAAAAGAGCAGGGGATCGACCGCGGAAGATGCTGTCCTTTTTATAACACAGATGAAAGAGAATATGGAAAAACAGCGTAAAAGGCTGGATGCGGGCGGAGCGCTCCCGGATGCGGAAAACAGAGTATATAAAAGCTGCATCGCCCGGCTTGACGATACAATCATACATATGAAGAGGAGCGACGGTGATGAGGCTGCAGTCATGCTTCCGCTGGATAAGTACAGGAACAGTCTTTCGGAACTGAAAAAAGAAAGCGGAGCGGTTTCGGCAAAACTGGAAGCATTGTTTGCTTTTGCGGAGAAGGCTTTTGAGGACGGAAATGAAATGCTGACTCTGCTGACGAGACTTACGGTAGGGGGAGCTTCATCAAGATATATCGCGGCTTTTGGGTCGGAAACCTATAACAGGCTTTCCGAGAGCCTGATGGTAAGCAAAAGGCATGAAAAGATAAAAGCCGAGATACTGAAGCTGGGATTAGACGAAGTGACGGTGACAGAACTTTTTTAAAGGAGCGGAATAGCGGCTAAGGGATCTGGAGGTATCCAGGTCCTTTATTTTTGCCATATCTTCCTGTGACAGTTCAAAATCGAGACAGTGGAGATTGCTCTTCATATGCCCGGGATTCATGGTGCCGGGAAAGATGATGTGGCCACTCTGTATATGCCAGCGAAGAATTATCTGTGCCGTTGAACGGTGATATGAGCGCGACAGTTCCATGAGGAGGGGATTCTCCATCAGTGCGGGGTGAGCGCCTGCCAGCGGAAACCAGGCTTCGAGGCGGATGTCTTCTTCTGCAAGATATCCGGAAAGCTTCGGATGCTGCATATAAGGATGACATTCTATCTGATCGGTCTGGGGCTTTATATTGCCGAAACGTGCTATCTCTTCCATATGCTTTATGAGATAAAAGTTGCTGACACCGATGCTTTTGGCCAGACCCTGTTCGCAGGCCCATTCAAGAGCTTTCCAGCCACTTTCTATATCACCTGCGAAATGTCCGAGAAGGAGCGAATCAACATATCCGCATTTCATTTTGCGGATGGTAGTCTCTATCTTTTTTTTCGCATCATGTCTGTATGAAAAGGGAGTAAGCTTGGTACTTATATAGATGCTGTCACGTTTAAGGCCTGATGAACCCAGGGCATTTCCGATATAAACATCGTTATTGAAATACATGGAAGTATCCAGACGCCTGTATCCCGCTTCAAAAGCTGCGAGTATCACCTGCTCGCAGATATCGGGATCCTTCATACCGCGAAGGCCAAGACCAAGTACGGGAACCTCTGTTTTGTTGTTAAGTTTCACCATTTCCATAAAAGCTATTATATCATAAAGCCGGCAGGATGCAATTCAAAGCAGCGGCAGCAGGTACTTGATTTGGATATTTATGCGTATTATAATAACGCTTTGCCTGCCGGCTTTTAAAAGGCGGCGGCATAACTGCGGGCGGAGGGAGCAGGATGAGAAGATATCGCGAATGTTTAATGATTGCTTTAACGCTTATAATGCTGACAGGCTTATGCGGCTGTGGAACGCAGGCAATCCTGTCAGGCGTTTCAGTCTGAAAAACAAACTGATAAATATGGGAGATGAGGGGAGTTTATTACCGGTCGACCGGGCTCATGGAGTACGGGGATGCGGTATATCGTATCATGGATGACAAGGGAGAAAAACAGGTATACGAAAACGGTGACGGGTACTTCTCAATCGATGAACGCGGGGATATGGAATGGAGAAGCGGCGTAAGTGATATTGATGGCGCAGATGCGCTTCTGATGGAAAAGAAATAAAGAGGCCGCAGGGCTTTGTACATACTCCGGTGCAACAGCGGCCGTACTTGATAAGGTTTTTGCTTTGTTGTATATTTAAGAGGATCAAATATACGGTATATCCGGGGAGTTCTGAATTGAAAGAAAAGAAGAAAAGAGCGATACAGCTCATCATATCAATGCTGTGTTTCAACGGACTGACTGCATGGATGTGTCTGGTGGTATTCGGTATGCCGTCTGGAGGCGGCCTGTTTTTTCAGCTGGTACCCTTTCTGCTGTTCGGGGGCCTGTACGGGTACCTTGTTTCTTTTATCGTTTTCCTTCTGATGTTTGTGGCACGGATCTTTATAAGGCTGGATAGTGCCTATACCATGGCTGTCATGCTCGCTGCCATGTATGGTTTTTCACTGATGGGACAGTACCGGTGGTTCAGGCTTAAGCGGAGGACTCTGGCAGGCATGCTCCTCGTATGGCTTTCGATATCCGTTCTCGGATACTTCTGCAATGAAGTGCTTGCCGAATACGGCTTTAACGGTTTCAGAGGAGGCAGCCTGGTAAAAATGTGTGTATCGATGACGGATATTGCCGTATCGGCACTGATACTCTATCTTCTGTTCAACCATACTCCGGACGGACTGAAGGCTTCATTTCCCATAGGGATCGGTTATACTAAAGCGTATATAAAGGATCTGCTCCTGCAGAACAATCTCAGAAAGACCAAGCTCAGCAGAAAAGTAACAGCCATAATGATCGCTGTGGTCATAATGCTGGGTGTCTTTTCTTCGGTATTTGCGCCGCTCATCATTTCCGAGATGACGGCAATGAGAGACAGAAAGATGCCGCCGGAACTCGTGGAAAAACATATGGATGAGACTGAGCTGGCTGATGAGGAAGAAGTGCACAGCTTTATGCGGAGTGCCTACGGAAATGCATTTACCATAAAGATACTGCTCATGAATCTGTGCATGGGCGCACCTTTGGCAGGCATAGCCAATTTCTATATAAAGCAGAGAGTGGGGGCGCCGATAGGCAGGCTGTCTTCATATATGACAGGCTTTATGGATGCTTCGGATGAAAACATGGAGAGCTGTGTAAAAAATATAAGAGACTCTAAACTGCGTACCAGAGACGAGATAACGGATCTCTATCATGCCACGGCCATCATGATGGAGGATGTGACGGGATACATAGAAAAACTGAAGACGGAGCAGAAACTCGAAGAAGATTTAAGAGTAGCCAAAGCAGCGAGCGAGGCTAAAAGCGCTTTCCTGTCCAACATGAGCCACGAGATAAGGACACCCATCAATGCCGTACTCGGTATGGATGAGATGATCCTGAGGGAGGCCGAGGATAAAGAGATACTCCGCTATGCTGCAGATATAAAAAATGCGGGAAATACTCTGTTAAGCCTTGTAAATGACATACTGGATTTTTCGAAGATAGAAGCGGGAAAGATGGATATACTGCCCGTGCAGTATCAGCTGGGATCCACTATTAACGATCTGGTGAACATGCTCTCGCAGAAGGCGGAAGAGAAAGGGCTGGAGCTTATACTGGATATCGATCCCGGGCTGCCCACCGGCCTTTACGGTGATGAGATAAGGATCAAGCAGTGCGTGACTAACATCCTTACCAATGCAGTAAAGTATACGGAGAAGGGTTCCGTTACACTGAAAATGGGATTTGAGCAGCTTGATGCCGACGAGATAAGTCTTTTCGTATCGGTGAAGGATACGGGTATCGGTATAAAGGAAGAGGAGATCGATAAACTGTTTTCTCCTTTCGAAAGGATAGAGGAAATAAGAAACCGTACCATCGAGGGGACGGGCCTTGGAATGAGTATAGTAAAAAAGCTCCTGGCCATGATGGATACGAAGATGAACGTAAAAAGTGTCTACGGTGAGGGTTCGGAGTTTTCATTTGCGGTAAAACAGAAGGTGACGGATGCCACGCCCATAGGTGATTTTGCGGAAACCTACAGAAAGGCTGTAGACTCTATGGAAAGATACAGGGAGAGCTTCAGGGCACCTGATGCCTGTGTGCTGATCGTAGACGATACACGTATGAACCTGACGGTAATACGTTCCCTTCTTAAGTCTACGCAGCTGGCGGTTGATACGGCGGAGAGCGGAAGGGAAACTCTGAAAATGGTCTGCGAAAAAAAATATGACTGCATCTTTCTGGATCACCGCATGCCGGAGATGGACGGCATAGAAACCTTTGAAGCCATGAAGACGCTTAAGGGAAACCTGAATACCGGCACACCCTGCATCGCGCTTACGGCAAACGCAGTGGCCGGTGCAAGAGAAGAGTATTTAAGCCGCGGTTTTATCGATTATCTTTCAAAGCCCGTGGATCCACGAAAGCTTGAAAAGATGCTCATAAAATATCTGCCGGAAGAAAAAGTTATAAAGACGGAGCGCACAGATGCAGAGGCACCGGTGGAGGAAGATGCGGATGAGATACCGCTTATCTCCGGGCTTGA
>JAIKYU010000071.1 GCA_024682835.1 Lachnospiraceae bacterium
GATTACGGAACGCTTCTTGGGGCAGTGCGCCACAGAGGCTTTGTCCCCTGGGATGACGACATCGATATTTCCATGCCGAGAGAGGATTATGATTTGGCAATGCCGGTCTTTCAGAGAGAACTTCCCGACTTTTGTCCCGTCATGAGGTTCGGCACGAAGGACAATCTCTTTCGCGGCTGGTCCAATATCAATAACCGGATACACATCGACACGGGAGACAGCGAGGAGGAAGCTGCCATCACGCGGATCTTTTACGGGAGCCCGTTTCAGGACGGGATCGATATCTTTCCGCTCGACTATGTGCCGTCAGGGGAGGAGAAGAGAAAGGAATGGATCGGATCGTATGAAGAGATCCTGAACCTGCTTCGCGGCTATGAGGAGTATCTTGAAGCTCCTGAAAGATATGAAAACCTTATTACCGGTATCGAAAGCAGAGCCGGTAAAAAGCTTCCCAGGGGTGAAAAACTACAGACGGCTCTTTGTGAGCTGGCGGAGGATATTGCCGGATCCTGCCCGAAAGAGAGATCCTGCGGTATCGGCAATGTGACAAACATGGCGCATTATTCTCCGGATAACTGGCGAAGCCTGTCGTGGTACGAAAGCACGGTTATGCTTCCCTTTGAGATGATTGAGATGCCTGTTCCGTCGGGCTATCTGTCGATCCTTGGCATGAATTTCGGCGGGGGATGGTGTACGCCCGTACAGGGTACGATGGTGCACGACTATCCATTCTACAAAAAACAGGAGGCGTGGATCAGGGACTACCGTGTTGACAAAATCCTGAAGGAAGCAGAACGACTGGAAGAGGCAGGAGCTGTCACGGAAGCAGGGGAGCTTTTATCTGACGGAATGGAACAGTTCCCTGACCGGTACGAATTGTTCTTTACGGCGGCAAGGATCATGGTGGACGTGGATGTATATCTCGCAAGGGACCTTCTGGGGGAGTCTCTGCGGTTATGTGATGATGCAAACAAAACCAGGATTGCGGAAGAACTGCAGAAATTCTCGGTTCTGGATGATTGACGAACCATGTTGTTAACGAGTGAGCGGAGAAGATGAAACTGGAGATTCCGGAAAGCTATTTTCAGGAGGAGGAGAGAGAGGGTTTTCTCGTCTCTGTGGAGATGAAGCGATGCTGGGCCGCAGAAATGAAGATGCTTCTGCAGGTCGGAGAGGTTCTGGACCGCCACGGACTCAAGTGGTACGCCGACTGCGGGACACTCCTCGGAGCCGTGCGCCATCACGGTTTTGTGCCGTGGGATGATGATATAGACATCATCATGCCCAGATCGGATTATCAAAAGGCATGGGCCTTCCTGCGGGAGGAACTTCCGGATCATTTTGATGTGCAGTGTTCCCAGCTTGATAATACCTATAAAGATCCATGGGGATGCGTGGTTAACAGAAAGGATACATTTTCAAACGATAAAGAAAGCGCTGCGATCACGGCTGCCTATTTTGGATCTGACTATAAGCATGTGATCGATATATACGCATTGGATTATGTATCGCCGGACGGGGAAGAGAGAAGTGCGCTGAGCGCTCTTTATTCCATGCTCCATGAGCTGATTTTCAAATATGATGCATGGATCAGATGGGATCTCACTTCTCAGGTGGCGCAGACAGTCGAGGAAGCAACAGGAACCACACTCCCGAGAGAGCCTGACGCCCTCAGAACCGCATTATGGAATCTGCACGACGCGCTCTCTTCGATGTATACAAGAGAAGATGCCGGAGGCGTGGATATCCTGTATTTCTGGGCGACTACCGGACGGCGACCCAGACCGGTTCATGCATATGATGATCATGTGCTGCTTCCCTTTGAGATGATCGAAATACCTGTACCAGCGGGTTATGATGAAGTACTGAGGGTCAGTTATGGAAATAATTGGTCCTCTCCGGTAAAAAGCGGTGGTGCGCACAACTATCCTTACTTTGCATCGGAGAAAAACGAGATACAGAATGCCCTGTGCGAAAGGATCATTGACGAGGTACAGGGACTGGAATCGGACGGGAGGATGGACGAGGCTAAAGAAATGCTTTCGGAGGCGATCGATCAGTTTCCGGATCGCTATCCGCTGCATTATCTGATGGCCTGTGCAACGGTAGAAACGGATCCCGTATCGGCAAAACGCAGTCTTGAGAACGCACTAAAGTATTGTGATGATGAAGGCTTTAGAGCGACGATATCGCATGAATTAGAAAAATTTGCTTCTGTCAATTGATCATACTTACAAGACAGTTATCTTTCCTGTTTGTGACTATTTATCAGT
>JAIKYU010000007.1 GCA_024682835.1 Lachnospiraceae bacterium
GCAAGCAGCAGGATACCAGAGGTAGCATTATGGAAACGGCAGCGAATCGGAAAACCAACGATACCGTACAGGCTCTTCTTGCGGATTACCGGAAAGAGCGGGACATTGACCGCATGGATTTCTTTTCCCAACCGGACCGCGAAGAAGTGAAAACCCTCGTGCAGAAGCTTCTTCAGATCTGTTATCCGGGATACTACCGCGACCGGGTTTACCGGAGCATCAATGAGGAAAACCTGATCACGGTTCTGATCGAGGACGTCATTTATAATTTGCGCAAGCAGATTGCCATCGCTCTGCGTTACAACGAGGCCTATGCAAAAGCCAGCGAGGAGACGCTTTCCTCCGCGGCGGAGGACATTACCCTTGCCTTTTTTGATAAGATTCCGACCATCCGCGCGTATCTGGAAACCGATCTGCAGGCGGCATACGATGGAGATCCCGCCGCGACGGGCAAGGAGGATATCGTCCTCTCCTACCCGGGGCTGATGGCCATCTCTATCAACCGTCTCGCGCATGAACTGTTTCTGCTGCATGTGCCGTTAATCCCGCGCATTATGACGGAATATGCCCATTCCGTTACCGGGATCGACATCCACCCCGGTGCCACCATCGGCCGGTACTTTATGATCGATCACGGCACGGGCGTTGTCATCGGAGAGACCTCCATCATCGGAGACCATGTCAAGGTTTATCAGGGCGTGACCATCGGTGCGCTCTCCACAAAGGGCGGGCAGAACCTGCGCGGGATCAAGCGCCATCCCACCATTGAGGACGAGGTCACCATCTATGCGGGCGCTTCCATTCTCGGCGGCATGACCACCATCGGCAGGGGAAGCGTCATCGGCTCCAATGCGTTTATCACGACTTCCATTGCCGAGGGGACGCGCGTTTCCATCCGCAACCAGGAGCTGCAGCTGAAGAAAGGCGACAGTTTCTGTGTGAGCAAGAGCGAACTGGAGCAGGATGAAGCCTGGTTCTACGTCATCTAATTTCTGAAAGGAGATACCGGATGAATTTCAAAATAGCCGCTGTGATGAACCGCTCCGTTGTTCTGGAAATGGAAAACGAAGCGATTTTCGAAATGGATCGGGAGGTGGAGATTTCCGTCGTGCCGACCGGCTCATCCGCCGCCGCAGGAAATCACCGTTCTAAAGCCTGTCCCGTCCGGCCCATCCAGCGAAAGGAGCGCCGGAATGTTCTGACCATCGACGGCCTGCTGCCCGACAGCACCTATGCGGTTTCTGTGACGGACGGCGACGGGACGATCGTCACACAGGAGATCTCCACGAAGCCGGAAAGCGTCCTGCTGAATGTGCGGAAATTCGGCGCCGCCGGCGACGGCAGTCATGACGACACCGCAGCGATACAGGCCGCCATCATGGCCTGTCCGCCACAGGGAACGGTTTTCGTGCCGGCAGGCACTTACCGGTGCACGCCCCTCTTCCTGAAGAGCGAGATGACGCTTTGGCTGGAAGAAGGCGCTGCCATTCTAGGCGAAACCGACCGTTCCCGTTATCCGGTGCTGCCCGGAATGACCCGTGCGACCAACGAAGAGGAGGAGTATAACCTGGCCAGCTGGGAGGGAAATCCGTTGGACTGCTTTGCCTCCCTGATCACAGCGATCAGCGTGCACGATGTGGATATCATCGGGCGGGGCATCATCGACGGCAACGCCGCTGCCTCCGATTGGTGGAAAAATCCCCGGACCAAACGCACCGCCTGGCGGCCCCGAACCGTCTTTCTCGCCTACAGCGAGCATATCCGGATGTGCGGCGTGCAGATACAAAACTCCCCCAGCTGGACGGTACATCCCTACTACAGCAACCATCTGGGATTCTACAACCTGACCATCACCAATCCCCCCGACTCCCCGAACACGGACGGACTGGATCCGGAGAGCTGCAAACATGTAGAAATTCTCGGCACCGTCATCTCCGTCGGCGACGACTGCATGGCGATCAAGAGCGGCAAGATCTACATGAGCCGGGTGCATCTGTGTCCGACAACCGATATTGCGGTTCGGAACTGTCATCTGAAATCCGGACACGGAAGCGTCACCATCGGCAGCGAGATCGCGGGGGGCGTGACGGATATCCGGGTGTCACAGTGCATTTTCGACGGCACGGACCGCGGTCTGCGCATCAAAACCAGACGGGGCAGAGGGAAGACCTCCGTATTAAATAACATCTGTTTTGAAAAGATCCGGATGCATGATGTGCTGATGCCGTTCACATTGAACATGTTTTATTTCTGCGACCCGGACGGACACACGGACTACGTGCAGAGCCGGCAGATGCAGCCGGCAGATGAGATGACGCCGTCCATCGGCCGGATCGTGGCAAAGGATATCACCTGCACCGGCGTCCATGCCAGTCTGCTCTGTGCCATGGGACTGCCGGAATCCCCCATCGAAGAGGTGTGTCTGGAACGGGTTACGGCAGAGTATGCGCCGCCCGAATCCCGCAGGGCAGAGCGCCCCGTCATGATGGACAACTTTGATCCCGTATGCGGAAGCAGCATCATCGCGCACGGTGTCAGGCAGCTGATCGTACGCGATGTAACCGTGCGCGGTGCGGATGTGGCGGAGCCGGAGACGGACGGTGTGGAGAACATGCACACCGAGGCGCTTGTGTTTGAGGAGTAAAAACAACCAAAACGACAGCGGAACCTGTCTGCGAGCATAAAATAACAATCGATATTGAAAGGATTACTGTGTATGAAAGCAATCGTTGCAGTAGATGAAAACTGGGGCATCGGTCATGAGGGGCGCCTGCTGATCCGGATTCCCGCCGATCAGAAGAATTTCCGTGAGAAGACCATGGGCGGTGCGGTGATTCTGGGAAGAAAGACACTGGAAACCTTCCCGCAGGGAGTCCCCCTGACCGGCCGGACCAACATCATCCTGACCAGAAACCCGGATTTCTCCGTACGGGGCGAAAACGCCGTCATCGTCCACGATGAGGCACAGCTGGACGAGGCCATCGACGCCCTTGCCGCCGACGGGATCGGCGAAGAGAATCTCTGGGTGATCGGCGGAGAGAGCGTCTACCGTCTGCTTTTGCCCAGATGCAGCGAGGCAATCGTCTCGCGGATTGAACGCACCTATCAGGCGGATGCCTTTTTCCCTGATCTTGAAAAGGATCCCGACTGGGCGCTGTCCTGGGAAGGCGAGGAGCAGGTTTACTTCGACACGACCTGGCATTTGGAGCAATGGACGAGGAAGAGCTCTTAAGGGAATTAAACAAACGAAAGCTTCGCAATGTGCTGGTCGGACTAGCCGTCCTGGCAGCCGTGGTCATCGGGGGATATTTCTTCATCGAGTGGATGCTCGCCTCCATGGGGCTGCAGCCGGCTCCTGCGGATTTTGAAGCACAGGCGGGGGCGACGGAAACCGGAGACACCTTTGCCCAGGGACATGTGGCGATCTGGACCGGGGAGGAGACAGACGACGCCTTACAGCTTCCCGCCTATGAAGTCACGGTGGAGGATTACCGCATGGAGGGCCTGTCCCGCGTGGGCCGTCCGAGTGCGACGCAGGAAAAGCTTTCCACCGAACTCTTTGTCGTGATCAACGATGACCCGGGCGACACCGTGCTTGGCGCAATGAGTGCCCGTGGCATTCTGCCCAAACGGGCGTCGACCTGTTCCATTCTGATCCGGGACAATCCGACCAACTGGAAGACGCTATCGGTCTTTGATCCCGTGACGGTAACCATCACGGTGCCGGATGCCCTGCAGGAGGACGCGTTTACCGATCATCTGGTGGCTTACGCGGTCTACAGCAAGCAGTATCCCGATGATCCGGGCGGGCTGGCCACGCTTCCGGTGTCCGTCTCCGAAGAGGACGGGATCTGTTATGCCAGTTTTCTGATTCGCGAAGAATATGAGACTGAATATGCGCTGTGCGCCACAGACGGGTAATCGGACAGGTCATGGCTTATCAACTGGGTAATTATCAATTTCATACCATGCAGGAGCTGCAGGCCGCGAAGCGGGATCTGGAGAAAATCCGTTCTCTCCGCCGCCCCGCGGGAACGCCGAAGGAGATGGCTGTCTCCTATCTCAGACAGATTCAGGCCAAAAACCTGAAATTCGAAACCGTCGTCGGAAAGGACTTCATCAAGACGCAGGCAGACAGGCTCAACGACGGATCGAAGCCTGTCAGCGGCAACAAAGACCGGTTCTATAACGAATCGTCGAAGGACAAAAAAGCGGCGCAGGCAAAAAACCGGAGCGAGAACGGATTTGGCGCACGTCCCGCCTGGCAGAAGGCCTCCCTGATCCTCCTCGGCATCGCACTCATCGCTCTCCTGTCTCTTCTGGCCCACGAGCTGTACGGCGATTTTGTCTCCCGAAAGAAGGTGAGCAAGCTGCAGGAGGTCGCCCAGGCCGTGGAGACGGAAGAGATCGTCTTCGATGAAATACAGACAGAGAAGCTGGCGGCAAAGGGCGTTCAGGTTCTCTCCTGGGACGGGAAGGAAATCCTTCCCCAGTTTAAAAAGCTGGTTCTCGACAACCCGGATTTCGCGGGATGGCTGACCATCGCCGGCACATCGGTCGACTATCCCGTCATGCACAGAAGTGACGACAATGACTATTATCTCTCGCACAATTTTGACGGCGGGGAGGACGTCAACGGCCTGCTGGTGCTGGACAAGCGCTGCTCGATGGACGGCACCGACGACAATGTGCTGATCCACGGCCACAATATGAAGTCGGGCTTCATGTTCGGCGCGCTGAAGAACTACAAGGATTATTCGTATTATGAAAAGCATCCGACCATCCGCTTCTGCTCGCTTTATCAGGAAAACACCTACGACATCATTGCCGTTTTCCTGTCATCGGTGGATGAGTCGGAAAATGATTTCCGATACTATGATTTTATCAACATCTACAATGAGGCGGAGTTTGAGGCATATATCAACGGAATCAAGGCACAATCCCTCTATGACATTCCGTACACCGCCATGTACGGCGACCATCTGATCACCCTGTCCACCTGCGATTATTCCAAGCGGGACGGTCGTCTGGTCGTTGTGGGGCGGAAGCGTTTTCTGTAAAAACAAAAATTCACATGCCATCCAATATTCTCACACCATAAGAAAGGGGAACAAGACCATGGCCAAGCTTACTGTCAACGAAAACAAGGTTTGCGGAACCATTGAGCCGGAGCTCTACGGGCATTTCTCGGAGCACCTGGGACGCTGTATCTACGAGGGGCTCTTTGTCGGGGAGGATTCTGACATTCCCAACGTCAACGGGATGCGGAGCGATGTGGTGGAAGCGCTGAAGGAGATCCGCGTGCCGGTTCTCAGATGGCCGGGAGGCTGTTTTGCCGACGAATACCAGTGGCGCGACGGCATCGGCGACAGAAAGAAGCGGAAAAAGATGGTCAATACCCACTGGGGCGGGGTGACGGAAGACAACAGCTTCGGCACCCACGAATTTATGGAGCTCTGCCGGCAGCTTGGCTGCAAAACCTATATCAACGGCAACGTCGGAAGCGGTACCGTGCAGGAAATGAGCGAATGGGTCGAATACATGACCTTCGGCGGTCAGTCTCCCATGTCCGATCTTCGCAGGCAAAACGGTCACGAAGAGCCCTGGACAGTCGATTATTTCGGTGTCGGCAATGAAAACTGGGGCTGCGGCGGCAACATGACCCCCGCCTACTACGCCAATGAGTACCGGCGCTACCAGACCTATGTCCGGCATTACGACAATGCGCATCCGATCAAAAAGATCGCCTGCGGCGCCAACGCCGCCGATTATCACTGGACGGATATCGTCATGAAGACCTGCTTTGAAGAATCCCCCAAAGAAGCACACGGCTTCATGGATCTGCTGTCCCTCCACTACTACACCGTGCCGGGAGAATGGAGCCAAAAGGGCGCTGCCACAGAGTATTCGGACGACAAATGGTATCTCACGATGGACAAGGCCTACTTTATGGAAGAGCTTCTGACCCGTCATGAGACGATCATGGATCGATACGATCCGGACAGGATTGTCGGTCTGTCCGTGGATGAATGGGGGACATGGTTTGACGTCGAACCCGGAACGAACCCCGGCTTCCTCTATCAGCAATCCACCGTTCGCGACGCGCTGGTGGCCGGCATCACGCTGAATATTCTCAACAAGCACTGTGACCGCGTTAAGATGGCAAATATCGCGCAGATGGTGAATGTGCTGCAGGCGGTGATTCTGACAGACGGCGACAAAATGCTCAAAACGCCCACCTGGCATGTGTTCAACCAGTACAAGCATCATCAGGGCGGAAAGCTTCTGGAGAGCACGCTGACAGACGTCGGCACGGAAAAGGGGGCAGGCGAAAAGACGCCCAAGCTCACGGAATCCGTTTCGGAAAAGGACGGCATCATCACGATCACCCTGAGCAATCTGTCTCTTTCCGATTCGGAATCAACGGAAATCGTTTTCACCGGCGATCAGAAACGCGAGGTGACCGAGGCGACGATCGTCACCTCGAAAGATGTGCATGACCACAATACCTTTGATCAGCCTGAAACGGTAAAGGCCGTGGCTTTTACCGACTACAAGGCCGACGGCCGAAGCATCCGCCTCAACCTTCCGGCCGCCAGTGTGGTGGCACTGCGGGTGAAGTGAGTATAACAAAAGCCCGGGCGCCAGGCGTCCGGGCTTTTAAATGATTCTCTGATCGAATTACTTCTTGTTGACGATATCCTTCAGAGCCTTGCCAGCCTTGAACTTCGGAACAACCGCTGCAGGGATCTTGATGTCCTTGCCGGTCTGAGGGTTGCGGCCGGTGCGTGCTGCACGCTTCGCGGTCTCAAAGGTACCGAAACCGATCAGCTGAACCTTGCCCTTCTTCTTGAGCTCCTTGGAAACGGTGTCCGTGAAAGCCTTGAGAGCCTTCTCGGCATCTACCTTTGTCAGGCCGGCTTCCTTCGCGATCGCTGCAACAAGTTCTGCTTTGTTCATAGTGTTTTCCTCCTTCAAATAACTCTGTCTTGGTTTTCTGCGCTATCTTGCGCCACGAGTACATTTTAACACAAGATATAGATAAAGCAAGCGTTTTTATATAATATTACCAATAATTACATGATTTGTGCTACTGTTCCGTCAGCAGCCAGCACTCCGCACCTAAAGGACGCAGAACCGCGACGAAATCAAAGATTTCTGCGGTTCTGGTGTGCTGGCTGCGTGAGAAAATGATTCAAGAGTGACGTTTGCAACGGAATATCCGTTGTGCTATAATCCGCACGTCACACGGGTATCCGCCGATTTATCACAGGCATATCCATCTGCGGAGTAAAACTGTCTGCGGCAGGGTATCCGGCTTAGGATCACACACATAGGTGGATTTCATGAAGCAAATGATTTATATACAAAGAAAACTGATTGCTCTGTTCATCATCCTCACGGTGCTCTGCGGCTGCGCGGCAAAAAAACCCGCGCCGGATGTGGCAACCGACGAGTACCCTGTTTTTGAGACGGCATATGATAACGCCGGTGAATCTCCCGCCACGGAAACTCCCGCTGAGCCGACCGCTTCCGCAGAGACCGATAAAGAAACGGACATGGAGCCTGCCTCCGCGCAGCCGGCACTCCCGGAAACAATTCCGGCGGATGATTCCGATCCGGAAAAGCCATCAGATGAGCATCAGAAAACGGACGGAACGGCCGACGACACCTCCGCGGAAAGCACAGAGCCAACTGTCACCACCGACAGGGTTCGTGTCCGCGTCGGTCCCTCCACGGACTCCGAAATCCACGACACGCTGGATAAGGGGCGGAAGGTGCTGCGGATCGCTGACGAAGGCGAATGGAGCCGGGTTCTGATCGATAACGGCACTTATTACATCGCGAGCCGGTACCTGTCCCCCGCCGATGCGGATGCAGAAGGCGAGCCTGCGCCCGATGCCGCGGCCGTGACAGATGAGGAGACAGCCGCCGCAACACCGGAAAAAACACCTCTGCCGCCGGCCGATCCCAATCACCGGCTGGTCGTCATCGATGCAGGTCATCAGCAAAAGGCCAACACCGAAAAAGAACCCATCGGCCCCGGCGCATCCGAAACCAAGTATAAGGTCTCCGGCGGAACCTCCGGCAAAACCAGCGGTCTTGCCGAGTATCAGCTGACGCTTGCGGTCTCCCTGCAGCTTCAGGCCGAGCTTGAGGCGCGCGGTTATCGGATCATCATGGTGCGCACCACCAACGACGTGAATATCAGCAATTCGGAGCGCGCCGCCATCGCCAACGACAACCACGCCGATGCCTTCATACGGATCCATGCGAACGGATCCGACAACACCTCCGCAAACGGCGCGATGACGATCTGCCAGACCGCAAAGAATCCGTACAATGCAAATCTCTACAATGAAAGCAAGGCGCTCTCAACCTTTGTGCTGGACTCCATGGTGGCCGAAACCGGCTGCAAAAAGGAGTACGTGTGGGAAAC
>JAIKYU010000015.1 GCA_024682835.1 Lachnospiraceae bacterium
CCAGAAACGTCTGAAGCTCACCGGCATCCTGGTAACTATCGCGGTATTCATGGAATCCGTCGGCATAGCGGCGATCGTTGCGCTCTCGTTCTGGTGCCTGTACTGCATCTTCGGATACGGCGTGGAACTCCAGAAGAACGAAGACGAGACACTGTGAAAGGAGGCCTGACATGGGGAAGATTGTATTGCGGCTTGACAGAGTTATGGCAGACAGAAAGATGAGTCTCAACGAGCTTTCGGAGCGGGTGGGAGTCACTAATGTGAATCTGTCCAAGATAAAGACGGGAAAGATCAGTGCGATCAGGTTTTCTACACTCGAAGCGATATGTGATGCGCTGAACTGCCAGCCTGGGGATATACTGGAATATGACCCCGACGCGGTATGCTGAAAACCGCGCGAGTAAGTAAGAGAGTCAAAAAATGATATGTCTCATATCTATTTTTAAGTAGAGTTGTTCCGCTGTTGACAATATAATACAGGAGATTGCAGCGTATGTGGCATGGCGCGGGGGGATTTTAGCAAAAGAATATGGAGGGATCTCTATGGATAAGGTCAGGTGGGGCGTTCTCGGAACTGCCAATATCGCGAGGGGGTGCACGATACCCGGAATGATACAGGCGAATAACTGCGATCTGTATGCAATAGCCGGAAGAAGTACCGAAAAGGCGGAGGCGTTTAAGGCGGAGTTCGGCTTTGAAAAGGCATATACGGGCTACGAGGCGCTCATCACCGATCCTGATGTTCAGGCGGTATACATACCGCTTCCGAACGATCTTCATCTTAAGTGGGTAAAGGCGGCTCTTGAGAGTGGGAAGCATGTGCTCTGTGAGAAACCACTGGCCTTGAGCGCCGCGGACGCCGCGGAAATGTATAAAACGGCTGCCGATAACGGCGTATATCTGATGGAGGCTTATGCGTATCTGCACAGTCCCTATATCGCCAATCTGAAAAAGGATGTGTCGGAGGGGCTGATCGGTGATGTGGACTATATCGAGACCGCATTCATCACCCAGGGATATAAGGAAGATTTCAGATTGCACAAAGAGCAGGGCGGCGGAGCTATGTATGACCTCGGCTGCTATTGCACTACCATGATCCTGTCACTCATCGATTCCGATCCGGATATGGTCATGGCCCGCGCCGAGTTCTCGGATCTGGGCGTGGATCTGATGACATCGGCGATGATCCGTTTCACAAACGGCGTCAGAGCCTCTTTCAATGTCGGTATGATCCTCGGAGAGGATTCCAATTCCAGGTTTGACAGACTCTACATCCATGGCAGCAAGGGCTGCATCAGATCCGATGTGGAGTTCAATCAGGAGGGAGAGGTCAGTTACCGGATCTGCAGGGATGGTGAGGTGACCGAGAGAAAGATAGTAGTTCCGCAGAACTATTCGATCGAGATCGAGCAGCTCGGCAGATGTATCTTAAGCGGAGAAAAGCCGCATATCACACCGGAATTTTCAATAAAGAACTCGGAGTTGATGGACAGGGTCTTTGAAGAGATCGGGTATTGACCAGGAATCTGGACCAGAATCCGGCGGGGTTCCGGTATTCTCGCGGCAGGACCGGATGACGTTTTTATAAAGGAGATGAAAGATGATCAGATCGGGAATCGGTGATCATGTACTTGTTTTTGAAAACGGAGGCGTTACGATCGAAAGAGACGGGGAAGTGCTCTACTTCAACAGACGTCCCATGTATGCGTTTATCAAGACGACCATGGCTGTGACGGAATTCTTTGACAAGGCGTATGAGGAGATTGAGGAAAGCGGCGAGGGAAAGGTCAGAGCCGGCGGCGTACTCGAGACGCCGAACGGATCGAGGCTTCGATTTGAGGATGTCTATACAACGGATGAAAAGGGCATAAACATCGCCCGCACGCTTAGCGTTCTCACCAAAGGTACGGAGGATCTCGGTTTTGCATCCAAGATATCCTTTGTTCTTGCGGATGCTGAGACGATACGCGATTATTTGTGCTTCGCACCGGCGAACTGGTACAGGGATAATGAATACGCGAGGCCTTACGTGGTCGGCTTTGATCCGGAGTGCGAGTACAACTGGCGAAAGGAGACAGCGCTCACGCTTCCGCTTTTCGCGGCGCAGAGCAAGAAGAGCGGAGAAACCATTATGTTCTCGCGCGCCAAAGCGGATGTAACGCTGCCCGGCAGGAGAATGTACCACTTCACGCAGGCGATCGACAGGGAGTACACGACAGCTTCGATAGGGCTTTCAAAACCCGAAGCCAGGACGATAAACTATCTGTATTATGGATTTCCGGTCAGAAAGGATACAGGCGCCGTGCGCGACGGTGTCAGCATAGATTACGTGTATCCCGCCACAGACGGGCAGGTGGGCGACAGGCAGCAGGTTTACAATGTTGATTACATGATGAAGACCAAAACACTGAACCGCGTGCTTCATCCGATGGAGGAGGGTTTTGCGGATAAATATGAGGTGCGCGTGGATCTGGGAAGTTTCGATGATTTCTACCCGATGATGCGCTGGGCGTGGAGATCGGTTTACGGGAGGCTTCGCGACAAGCTCTTCGACGTTGATCAGGATCTTCAGTACCGTAACAACATAAATGCGATGAAGCTTCTTTGCAGGGATTACGGTGACGGCGCATGGGGTGTGCCGTTTTCGGCTTTTCTGCCGGATATGGACGTGGACAGCATTTCGTTCCAGTTCGGCTTTGTAGGGCAGCAGCCGGGCATCGGCTATCAGCTCATGGACTACGGTCTGCGCGAAGATGACAGCGAGGCTTTTGAGAAGGGTCAGCACATCATTGAGTTCTGGGTGAAGAACGGCGCCTGCGGGAACGGCGCGCCAAACGGCTGCTACAGTCCCATCATCAAGGATTTTGAACCGTATCCCATATGGCTGCGCATGTCGGCTGACGGTCTGGAGAACATACTGGATGCATATGTGCTCACTAGAAAGAAGACAGAGGAGCATCCGGACTGGCTTGCTTTCTGTGAGAAAGCGGCGCGGTTCTTCATAGGACTTCAGAACGGGGATGGGTCATTTTACCGCGCGTATAACGCCGACGGCACCATGCGCATGGACTCCAGGGCCAATACGATAAGCATCGTGCGATTCTTTGTCCAGTTGTATCTCGTCACCGGGAACGAGGAGTATAAAACTGCCGCTGTCAGGGCAGGAGAGTGGTCCTATGACAATGTGTATAAGCACATGGAATACCGCGGCTCAACCTGTGACAATACGGATGTGATGGACAACGAATCCGGCATCTATGCGATGTTCGGCTTCCTTGCACTTTATGATCTGACGGGCGAGGATAAGTGGCTGGAGGCCCTTCTCGGCGCGGCGGATTATACGGAGACCTGGACGTACTCGTGGACCTTTCCTGTCTATTGCAACGTGCCGTATTCACCACTTGGAAAGCGGTCGATAAGCGGGCAGAGCCCCGTTGTCATCGGCATGGGCGGCGGAGATATGTATATGGCGGCCTGCGCTTACATCTATTACCGGATCTATGTGATAACAGGCGATGAGCATTACAGGGACTACGCGGAGTTCATTCACAATAATACGCGCAACGCCAACGATGTTTACGGCGAGTTTGAATACGCGGTTCAGGGTCTTTCCTGGGAGGGAGGAGGCTTTGCCGATCAGGTTCTTAATACACTGCATCACTGGCTGCCCTGGGTCACCTATGTCGAGCTCGACCCGGCGTCGCGTCTGTTCAATACCTTTGGAGCCTACGATATTGCCGGCTGCGAGAAGATGCCCGCGGAGGAGAGAAAGGCAAGGAACCGCATCTACGACGATTATGCAGTGTTCAAATAGGCTTACGGCTTGTCTTTAGATGAAGTCGAGATCACAACGATGGAAGATGTCGTCTACATGGGGATGAAGAATGAGTATTCCTGGTTTGTGGAAGAGGTTCGGAAGAATCAGGAGACGATGGAACTGATCAGCGCAGTGGACAAGGCGATTGAGGAGATGCCGGAGGACTTCGAGATCAAAGGGTTTCTCCAGGCCAACAGGAGCGAGGGGAAAATATGTGCCTTACTGAATATGACGAAGCCAAAACAATGGGACTGTTCAAAAAGGAAGGGCGGGAAGACCATTTAGTCCGACAGGTGTGCCGAAAACTCCGTAAAGGGAAGTCGGTAGAGCTGATCGCGGATGAACTGGAAGAGGATATATCCGTCATAAAACCCATCTGTGAAGAGCTCGCCCCGTTTGCCCCGGATTTCGACGAGGAGAAAGCGAGCGCCGAGATCAGACAGTTGGTGATCCTATAAGGGGCGCTGTGCCAATCCGCTCAGGTCAATCTCGTATATCAAATGATCCGGCATCTGCGTGGGCTTGAGAAACATGATCATATACCATGGAAGGTACCGGATTCCGTCC
>JAIKYU010000034.1 GCA_024682835.1 Lachnospiraceae bacterium
TCCTCATCCTCAGCTTCCTCACCAATTCCTCGCCTCGTCCTCATTCAGGATCCCGTATACGGCACAACCTCGCCGCCGCATTTCGTATCAATGAAGGTTCTGACATCCTCGCTCTGCAGCACCTTTACCAGTGCCTGCACCCGCGGATCATCCACATTCTGCCTGTTAACGGCGATGATGTTGGCATAACGCTCCGCTGTCGCGGAAGCCGGCGATTCATAGGCAATCGCGTCGCTGGTCAGCTTGTAGAGTGCCTGTCTCGCATAGTTGCCATTCATCACAACAAAGGCCGAGTTTGCCACGGCGGAAGCAATCTGGGACGCATCCATCAGCTCGATCTTAATGCCCTTGGGATTGTCCTTGATATCAGCGATGGAAGCCTCCATCTCCTTGCCCTGCGCAAGACCTATCAGCTGCGCATCCGACAGAAGCTTCAGGGCTCTCGCCTGATTGGCGGTATCCCGCGGAATCGTGATCACGTCCCCGCTCGCGAGATCATCCAGAGACCATTTTTTTCCGCGGTAGATTCCAAGCGGTTCGAAATGAATCTTGCCCACGCTGACCAGATCCGTGCCCTGTTCCGCGTTGAAGGTCGTGAGATACTCCTCATGCTGAAAGTAATTGCAGTCATAAACGCCGCCATCCACCAGAAGATTGGGCATCATATAATCATCGAACTCAGAGTCGATGACGAGATCTATTCCCTGACCTGCAAGAACGATCTGCGCCATTTTGAGAATCTCCGTGTGGATACCGGGGCTGGCGACCACCGTCAGTGTTCCGGACGACGCCGTCTGGCTGCCGTCCCAGGAATCCGCGGCGGCAGCGGCTTCCGTCTTACTCTGATCAGCGGTCTCTTTCTGTTCCGAACCGGACGGAAGGGTCGTTGTCGCCGCCTGGCCGCCCTGTTCCTTTCCGGCGCCGCATCCCGCAATCATCACAAGCATCAGAAGCACCGCGATGACCGCGGCAAATTTTCCATGCCTTCTGCCATTTACTCTCTGCATATTCAAGCCTCTCATCCGAATCTCAACTCCTTTTATAACGCGCAAAGCACCGTTTTCGCTTTCCCCGCGCAGTGAAAGCCTATCTGCCGAAGGCACGCTCCACCACAATCTCCACATCATCCTTGCGGATGCTGACACGCACATCGTCCGCAAGATTGGCTATGATTGAGCGCTCCAGTTCATCCCAGGGTTCCCTGTCCTCGAAGGCATCCGTCTGATCCAGGTCAATCATCCGGTCCTCCAGTGTCGACCGGTAGCCGGCCAGCGACCAGGTCATCTGTCCCGTGCTGTAGGCAAGCGAATCCATTCCCGCGTTGTAAAAGTCCGCGATCGGAAGCGCACCGATTTCCGCCGATTCATCGAGAACCAGAACACTTGTGGCAATCATCTCCCGAAGTTTGCCCATGATTCCCTTCGCGGCTTCATTTTTCCCGCTTCTGGCGGATGCTAACAGCTCCTCCCGGCGCCTGGAAGTCATTTTGACATTCCCCGCCAGATGAAGGAAGCATTTCTTCTTATCCCCGTCAATCCAGAACATCGCCGAGTAATCATCGTTGGTGATGCCGCTCAAAAGCCCGATCAGCTCCTCGGAGAGCAGACGAAGCCGTAAGGATTCCTTTTCCGCGATTCCCAACTCGCCGGCATACGCCTCCGCTGTCTTCAACACCTCGCGGATGCTTTCCTCTTCACCGTTGACATAGATGTGCTCTGTTTCCATGGCGTCGTCCCCCTCTCACTCAATCGTCAGGATTTCCGTAAATCCTGTCACCTCAAAGATCTCCTGCACCTCATTGGACACATTGCGTATCACCATCCGGCCGTGCTCCGAAATCTGCTTCTGAGTGGATAAAAGCACACGCAGTCCTGCGCTGGAAATATACTGAAGGCGGGACGCGTCAATGATGATCAGACTTACACCGTCCGTCGCTCCCTCCAAAGCTTTTTCAAGCTGAATCGCCGTTGTCGTATCAAGCCTGCCGTCCAGACCGACAATGAGCTCATCTTTGTTTATGACACTTTTGATGTCCAGCATAATCCTTACCTCCGTACACAGACAAAACGGTACAATACTCTATTTTCTATCATACCACTTGTCCGGGAAATGTCCAGTCGGCAGAATCACCCATTCATGGGATATGTTTTCCTGCAGTATTTGCAATAATAGGACGAGCGGTTCAGATTGACATAGATCTGCTTCTCGCATACCCCGCAGGCGATCTTCTGAAGACTCGACATCTTCATAAGGTCGTCCTTTTCAAATCCTCCAGAAACGTTCTCCAGGGTTTCATCCTCCACCCGGGTGGCCCTTATTTCCTCTGCAGCCATATATACCTCCTTTCCGTTCTGTCTTTTTTCTGCGCGCAGATCGCGAAATCCGTTGTGGAGAAGATTACGCGATCGTATTAATATACCACTCACGGTCGTATGATCTTCAAATAAAAATGATTTTCATAAAAAATCCGTCGCACAGGCGACACGAACCCGGCGTTTCGCTCTGCGGGCGGTTGAATAACCTTTGAGTCTCCCGGGTCACGGCTTTCGCCCCCGCTACTGTGCCGTCAGACGCCCCTCCCGGTGCAGGATCACCTGCGTGCAGGAGGCAAAATACTGTTCCATGGCCTCCCGATCATTGGCGGCAAGCTGCCGGAGTCTGATCGAATCGCCGATCTCCTCCTCACCGATCCCCAGGAAAAGCTGCCTGTTCTTCCAGGCATAGCCCGTGATGCCGACCGTGTAGGTCCGGTCGTAAACAGGTGCGCGATCCTCAAAGCTGACGTCGAGCAGTTCCTTATCCTCCGCCCTGACGCGGATTTTCCATGCGCCGGAAAACAGGAAGAAAATGTTTGCTCCCTCCCAGGCCTCCTTCCGGTATACATGACGGATAAGGCGCATCAGCCTCTCTCCGCTCATGCTCATCTCAAAGACCTCGTTCTCATAGGGAAAGGACAGCATCAGGTCGCGTCTTGTGACCGCAGGGCCCAGACGTTTTGCCCAGATCACGTTGGTGGAAAGGAAAAAGATGTCCGTGCGAAAAATCGCCTGATAGATATCCGCGAAGAGATCGCCAAGCTGCGTCTCCCGATGAAAGCCCGGATGCGTATATTCACAGGGCATGGTGAAAAGTGTCTGATCATACTTGCGATCCGTTTCCGCCTGAAAACGGTCATGATAGAAGGTCATCAGCGGATCTTCGACACTGGTCTGTTCGTTGACGGACATCAACTGCCAGGTCCAGTCCGAAAGTCGGTGTCTTTTGTCAAAGGTAAGGTCAAAGCGCCCGATCTGCCCGCTTCCGGTGCCCGCCTGCACAATAGGGATCCCGTTCACCACAACCGGCTCTCTGAGAAACGTATGGGAGTGTCCGCCGATAATGAAGCTGACGTTCCACGCCGGATCGAGCACCTCCGCCAGCTGCTTGTCCTCCTCAATTCCCAGATGGGAAAGCACAATTGTCACATCCGCGGGATCTTCAGCGGTCTCCTCAAAAACCTTGGCAAGCTCCGCCGCGGCAGGTCGGACACTCACCGCCGTATCCACCAGTTCCTCCTGGCGGATACGGTCAGCGATGGATTCGGTCAGCAGACCGATAAAGCGGAACCGGATTCCAGCCCGCACCACATCCGCGTAGGGCAGAAACAGACGTCTATTCAGTTCCTTGATGTACATGTTGGCACAGATGACCGGAAACCCCGCGCATTTTTCCAGAAACAGAAGATGAGAGAGACCGTAATCCACCTCGTGGTTACCGATCTCAAACACATCCGGTTCCAGGGCGTTGGTCAGCTTGATGGTGGAAAGTCCGCGGTACTCCCGGTCAATGATGGATCCCATGAACATATCGCCGGCGATGGCATAGATCATCTCCTCCCCGCTGTGGCGGATCTCCTGTAAAAGTCCGGACAACAGGGGGAGACCGCCGGTTCGTATGCCGTCCCTGACAGTCTCCGCAAAATCTCCGTGTATATCATTGGAATGCAGCAGAACGACCTGCTGCCGGGTGTTTTCCCTGCTCATCAGGAAAGAGGGGTAAAGTCAAAGCGCACGTAGTTCTGGAATGTTTCCAGACGGCTGTTGAAATCCTCTTCCGTCACGTTTTCCCAATCGTCATCCCCGCTTCCGTAGGAAATGAACCAGGGCTGCGACTCATTCTCATATCCGTCCACCTTGAGGCTCACCTGCGGCATAAGATTCGTGGTGTTGGGCTCGATATCGCTGATATCCCAGCCGCTTAAATCGGCGCCGCCCGAGTACTCGTTGCAGATAAAGCCGTGCTCGAGCGCATAGTAGCGGCTTCTGTCCCAGCCGGACACCACATGGGCAGGTTTCCGGTCCACCATGGTGTAGATATCATAGACGGTTCCCTTCCAGTCACCTTCAGCAATCTCACCGATGAGCAGCTCGTCGATCCCGTCATTGTTAGTGTCCATGTAGGCATACCCCACACGGCCGAGCACGTCACCGCCCCCGTCCTGGCTCATGCTGAAGTACATGGGGCTCATGCTCTCTTCCTCCAGACGATTGGCATCCCAGCCCTCTTTTATGGCCTGCACATGTCTGGCGATCACGTCACCATACAGATCCGCACCTTTTGTACCGCCGCCCCAGGCAAATGTCCCGCCATCCTTTCCGGTGATGGATTTCACGATCGTCTCCGCCGCATCGGAAAGCTTTTTGTAGCTCTCCGGCGCCGCATCCGGATATTTTTCATAATCATAGGACACTTCCGTGGGATAGGACATTACCACATCATAAACGGTTTTGTCCGAGCCGGTGAACTCGCCGACCTTGCGGTCAATACCGCCGGCATAGTCCGAGGGCTCCTTATAAAGGGAGACATCAAAAACGAAGCCGCCGAACTTGCCCTCATGTGCTTCCTTATCAAATACCGAAATCGTGTTGTCCGATGTGTTCGTCACATAAAGCCCCGCACAATCCGCAGGCATGGTCACGGAAAACAGGCTGCAGGATACGGTCTCTCCTCCCGCCGTCTGCTTCGCTCCGCTTCCGCAGGCGGAAAGCGAAAGGGCGATCATCATTCCCGTTAACACCGTTGTCATCATCTTCCTCTTCATTTTTCTTCCTCTTCTTCTTTCCTTTGCGAACAGTCAGGCGCAGCCAGATCAGCTGCGCCTGACTGAGAAACAGATCGCCTTCAGTTTGCAGAATTCCGGATCGCCTGATACAGTGCCGCATCCGCGTTGTGATAGTACGGATTCACATAGAACACACCGACAATCCCGCAGGTGATGGCTGAAAGGATGGCCCATCCGATAAAGGACAGATCAAACACAAAGACGTTCCACTTATGGCCCTTCATCATGGCACGGGAGCGCTTCAGCGCCTCCGTCGCACTGATGGAAGCATCCTCAGACAGGATATACGGTACCAGTCTATAGGAATAATGAAGGATAATCCCCGGAACCACGAACAGGAAGCAGCCGATGCATACCAGCAGATCCCTGAGGAACAGGCCGATGGCCGTGCTCATATAATTATTCTTGAAATTGTGACCAAGCTCCCCGAGATTTGCATCGCTGTCCTGATTGGTCAGGAAGAACCGGTTGCAGCCCGCCTCCAGCGGATTGAACACAAACAGCTTGAGCACGAACGAGATCAGCAATCCAACGCCCATCGCCGCAGCGACAATACCAAGGATCAGCGCCGCATCCGGATCCTGCAAAAACTTCTCCATGTCAAATTCGTCCGCACCGCTTTTAGAGGATACCCCCGTCGATGCAAAGAACAGAAGATATATGAGCGCAGCCACTACGCTCTTCCAGTAATTGCGTTTCATGCTCTCCTTGCCTTTTGTCTTAATTTCAGCTCTGTTCCACATATCATAACCTCTCTTTCCAATTTCTCTGCCCGCCGGATCATGCTTCGTCCTCTGACCCGTCTGCCCGTATAGCGGGCTGCGTTTATGCAACAGCAACCATTATAGCATAACGCTCGTTTTTATACAAGAATTTTTGTTTTCGCACTTATTTGACGGTCACAAACCGTCAATGGTATGATGTCAGAGTCAGATCAGATTTTCCTTAACGAAAGAAAGCAGGTATACTCTCATGATATCCATGCTGTTCAAAATGACATCGATCTCCGCTCTTTACGTGGCGCTCACGGTTTATACGCGGCGTATGACCAGGGACCGGCAGATGAAGCCGGGCGTTATTGTAAGTATCGGCATCATCTACGGGATCTGTTCCATTCTCTCCACCCATTTCAGCGTCAATTTCGGAGACATGCTGCTAAATCTCCGGGATGTGGCGCCGCTTGCCGCAGGACTGTTCTTCCATCCCGTTGCCGGCGTCATTGCGGGACTGATGGGCGGAATCGAGCGTTTTATCGTGGGCACCTGGTTCGGGATCGGCTCCTACACCCGGATTGCCTGCAGCGTTTCCACCTGCCTGGCAGGATTTGTAGCTCTCCTGATGAATCTCAAGGTATTTAAGGGAAAAAAGCCCTCTCCCATGTACGCCTTCTTCATGGGCGCCGTCATGGAAGTGTTCCATATGTATGTCGTGTTCATCACCCACCGTAGCGACATGAAAATGGCCTTCACCGTGGTGAAGGCCTGCTCCGTTCCGATGATCCTTTTCTCCGGCATTGCCCTCACCGTCATGTCGGTGATTTTTGAGATCCTCTCGAAGGAATGGAAAAATCCCTTTAAGGCAGTCCGCGGAGAGGATGTCTCCGTCTCCCACACCTTTCAGAAATGGCTGTTCGTCGTCACAGTTTCTGTTGTTTCCGTCAATTTCCTGTTCTCCTTCACGCTTCAGACCCAGTCTTCCTGGCAGAACGGATGCGATTCCGTGACCAGAACTGCGGCAAGCGTCATGATCCGGTTCGAGGAGGGACTCAAATACGTGGTGCCGGGCGTTTCTGAGTACTTTGAGATCATCAACGCGGAAGGGAACATCATCGCGGGCAGAAACATCCACAAGACGATGTCCGCGCAGGCTCTGCAGGATCTTACACTGCACAAAGACGGCCCCCTGTACCGGGCGTCGTATTTCGGTGCCTACGCGCTGAACAAGGTGGACACGCTGACGGAGAGTCTTCTCCTTCTGACCTACTATCCGGAGGACGAGCTCTACTGGGACAGAGACGCCCAGGCTTATGAGACCGCCTTTGCCGATATTCTTCTCTTTGCCGTCATCTATGTGCTCATCGCCTTTCTTGTGAGGCAGATCGTCGTCAACAACATCATTCTGATCAACGATTCCCTTGACAGAATCACCAACGGAGATCTGAACGAAATCGTGACCGTCAGAAATTCCTCCGAATTTGCCTCCCTTTCCGACGACATCAATCAGACGGTGGACACCCTGAAGGGATATATTGAAGCAGCGGAAAAGAGGATTGAGCAGGAGCTGATCTTTGCGAGGGCTATTCAGGAATCGGCTCTGCCCAGGAATTTTGTCCTTCCCGGGAGAAAGGACAACTTCGAAATCTTCGCGTCCATGAGGCCGGCGAAGGAGGTGGGCGGTGATTTTTACGATTTCTTCATGACGGACAAAAACAAGCTCGCGCTGGTGATCGCCGATGTTTCGGGAAAAGGGATCCCGGCCTCGCTGTTTATGATGAGAAGCAAGACAGCCATCCGAAGCCTCGCGGAATCCGGCGGATCGCCTTCTGAGATCATTACCAGAGCCAACCGGGCGCTCTGCGAGGGAAATGACGCGGAAATGTTTGTAACGGTGTGGCTGGGAATCATCGATCTCGAGACGGGACAGATGAGATGCGCCAACGCCGGACACGAATATCCCCTGATCCGGCATTCGGACAGGGACTTCGAACTGCTGAAGGACAGGCACAGCCCGGCTCTGGCCACCATCGAAGAGCTTGTGGCCCGCGAATACGAGCTTACGCTTACGCCCGGCGACCGGATCTTCGTCTACACGGACGGGATTCCCGAAGCCATCAATGAACAGGTGGAGGAATACGGAACGAACAGGCTCCTTACCGAAATCAATTCGGTAAAGGATCTGCCCTTTACCGAAATTCTTCCCCGGCTTTCGGAAAGCGTGGACACCTTCAAAGGGAAAGCGGAGCAGTTCGACGATATGACCATGCTGGGATTCGAGCTTAAGAAGCTATGCAAGTAGCAGTCATGGCCATGAAGCTCACGGATGCAGGATAAAGAACTCCTCCAGCTTCTCCAGCAGTTCCTCCCGCTGAATGGTTTTCAGGAAATATCCCTCGGGCTTTAATGCCACAACCGACATGACGCTCTGCTTGTCCCCCTTGCCGGTCAGAAACATCACCGGTATCCGCTTCGTCTCCTCCTCGCTTCTAAGCATTCCCAGCACCTGCGGGCCGCTGGTAACCGGCATTTCGTGATCCAAAAGAATCAGATCCGCCTTGTTTTTTCCAAGCCACCTGAGGGCCTGCATGCCTGAGGTGACCATGGCCACCTTGTAGGTGCCCTTGAGCCATTCCCGGACAAGACTCATATAGTTGGGATCATCATCCACAATCAGGATGCTTTTTCGGAATTCTCCCTCCTCCAGCCGGCGGAAGAATGCGCCCACGGCTTCCAGATACTCCGCATTGTCCAGCGGGCGATAGAAGACCTTGTAGATCAGATCCCCCCGGATGCGATCCAGCACATACTGCAGATCGTTCTTCTCCCCAATGACAACCATCTGGATGCCCGTTTCAGCCAGACGGTCTCCCAGAAAGTGCAGCACCTCCTCGCCTGGCTTTTCCAGATCGTCCAGATAGAGCGTGACAAGGGCGGTTCCCAGCCATTTTTTGTTGATGGAATTGACATCCCAGCGGGCAAACTCGCATTCAACGTCCGCACCGCGGATTTTCTGGGACAGAACCCGCACAATAAAGCTTTCCTTCTCAGCAATGATCAGTATCTTTTTTCCATCCGCCATATTCACCACCCGTTTCCTATGATTCCGAAGTCACCCCGCCGATCCAGGCCTCCATACCGTCCCAGTCCAGCATCTTCATCATTCTCTCTAGCTCTGCAAATCCTGCCGCATCCTCCTCCGGGAGGCGGTATGCGCCCAGATCCTTAACGATCATCTCCACTGCGTCATAATCCATCTGCGGAATGACCTCCCGCAGGGCGTCATACGCCCCCTTGAGCTCATCCTCGGGGATCGGTTCCCTGTTGTCCTCCCCGGATTTTTCAGTAAGACGCGCCAGCCGCTCACTGAACGCGCGGTACTCTGTTAACAGCCCTTCCGTTCGCTTGCCGATCTCATCCGTATCCCCGCGGTTTCCCGCCGCCTCCAGCTCCTCTGCCGTTTTTGACAGGTCGTTGGCCCCGATGATCCGCGCGGAGCTCTTTAAAGCGTGCACCTTGACCGTATAGAGGCGGATGTCCGCATGGCGCCAGGCATCCTCGATCACCTGCGCGCTTTGATCTATCGTATCATAAAACAGATGCAAAGAGGAAATGTAAGAGGACACACCGCCGGAGCAGCGGATGCCGTCCGACACGGAGATCTCGGGTATCTCCTCCACCCACTTCAGATCGTCGGGCAGTGTGGTCTCCTCCACAACACCATCCGCCTGCGTCGGCTTCATCATGATCTCCGGCGGAAGATGACGCATGATGGCTCTCTCCAGAGCCGCGCTGTCGATGGGCTTGGAGAGATAGCCGTTAAAGCCTTTGGATCTGTAGAATTCTTCCCCGCCGGAGACGGCATTGGCCGTGAGCGCGTAGACAGGAAGGTCGGGATGCGTCTCCCGGATCTTTGCCATCGTCTCGATTCCGTCCATGCCCGGCATCATATGATCCAGCAGCACCACATCAAAGGTATCGTATTTGATTCTTTCCAGCGCTTCCTCCCCGCTGGAGGCCGTGGTGATAAACATTTTCGTTGCCTTTAAAAGGCCCTTGATGACCGTCAGATTCATCGGATTGTCATCCACAACGAGCACCTCCGCATCCGGAGCGACAAACTGCGGCACATAGGGGCCCTTCTCCTTGCTGTCGTCGTGTTCGACAAACTTCCCGATGCCACGTTCGTCAATGATGCGCTGCCTGAGGGTCAGGAAGAATTCCGAGCCCTCCCCGTAAACGCTCTCGCACCAGAGCCTGCCGTCCATCAGCTCGGCGAAGCGCCGGGAGATGTCCAGCCCCAGTCCGGTTCCCTGGATTCCGCTGTTTTTCTCCTCATCCAACCGCTCGTAGGCCGTGAACAGCTTTTCCATATCCTCCGGCTTGACGCCGATGCCGCTGTCCTTTACGGAGATCATGAGCCCACAGACCTCATCCGTGATCTCCGTCACCTTCACCTTCAGTGTAAAGCCGCCTTCGGGGGTGTATTTTACGGCATTGGTCAGAAGATTCAGCACGATCTGCTTGATCTTGCCCGCGTCTCCGCGAAGCTTCCTCGGGATCGACCCGTCGATGTCTACCGCGAAGGCCAGATCCTTTTCGGCGCTCCGCACCCGGATCATGGAGACAATGGCGCGGAACAGCTCCTGCACGTCATAATCCTGCTCAACGAGATTCATCTTTCCGGACTCGATCTTTGACATGTCCAACAGATCGTTGATCAGTCCCAGAAGCGACTCCGACGCGCTGCGGATATCCAGTGCGTAGTTGATGACGGACATGAAGTATTCCTTCGGCACATCCGTGGCATCCTCCCTGAGAATCATCTCATCCATCCCCATAATGGTGTTGATGGGGGTCCGGATCTCATGGGACATGTTGGCAAGAAACCGGGATTTTGCGGAATTGGCACGCTCCGCCTCATCCCTTGCCTGCCGGATCTCCACATACTGCCTGCGGATGATGGTTCCGGTCATCACGCGCCAGACGATCAGGCCTGCCACGACAGCCAGCAGAGCAAGAAGCAGGATGCGGACCACCAGCAGTTCCAGGATCCTCGGCTTCTTGACGATCGGGAACGTGTCATCCTGGAATATCTCGCCGGTGCTGGCGTCCAGAACCTCAATATGGAGCTTGTAGCTTCCGTAGGACAGCCCCGTGTACTCAAGGGAAGAAAGTCTGCTCTGCTCCGCCGTGATCCCGGGGTCATCCGTGCCCTCCAGATAAACATGTACGGTGGGATTTGTCATGGTGTAGTCCAGGATCGCCGGGGTAATCTGAATACGGCCTTCCACAGCGGGAATCGTATAGGTGCCGTTTTCATCGGGCAGGATCATCTCATCATTGCAGGTCAGGGCGCGGATGCCCGTCCTGATCCGGGAGGTCTCCTCAAAATAGTGATTGATATTGACGCGGCAGACGCCTGTCCGTCCGGCGATATAAAGATTGCCCTCCTCATCCAGCGCGCTGTAGGCATTGGAGGTGGGCGCGCTGGTCAGCCCGTTGGCCATGGTGTAGAACCGGTAATCCGTTATCGAATCCTCAAGCACTTCCTGTGCACGGACCACATAGACGCCGGAGGAAGCCAGCACCCAGAGATCATCCTTGTCATTGCTGTAGACGTCAAAATTGTTGTTGTAGGGGAAGGTCGTCACAGTAGCAATCTTCCCGTCCCGCATGTACTGCAGGGAATTGGAGGTGACAAGCCAGTAGACGCCCCGCTTTTCATCCTTCTTGATCCTGAGAATGACATCGCTCGTCAGTCCGTCGTCCCGACCGATCCGGCTGATTTTCGTGCCGTCAATCACATAGATGCCGTCGCCGTCCGTCCCGGCGTAGATCACGCCGTCCTCGCCCTCCGCCACCGTAAGAAAAACGGTGTTGGCTGCGCCCTGTGCGGCCCCCACCGTACGGACGATCTTTCCGTGTCGGATCACAGTCAGGCCGCCGTTGGAGCCGGCGATCACCCCGTCGTCCTTCGTCATGGCCGTACAGCGGAACTGATCGTTTTCCAGACCGTCCGATTTCGTGTAGGCGCGGATCTCTCCGTCCTTTGTGTAGCAGACCAGTCCCAGGCCGTCCGTGTAGCAGGAAATCCAGAGATTACCGACGCCGTCCATAGACAGACATCGAATTCTGGCATCTCCCAGATATGCCGTCAGTTCATTTTCAACCGGACGCAGATTGTGATCCAGAATCCGAAGCCCATCATCTGTAGCGATCATCAGCTGATCCTCATACCGGCAGGTCGCATTGACGGTTTCCTCCTTCAGTCCGGCGGCCCGGGTCAGATCCTGAAAGTTGTTGGCCACCACCTTCATCACACCCTGTCTGGAGGAGGCAAACCAGAGGTTGCCCTGATAGTCTGAGGTCATCATGTCGATGGAATTGTTCATGGGAATATCGCGTAACACACGAAAATGACCATGCTCGTCAACATAACCCGCGACGTTTTCCGAGGTCACCCAGATTCTCCCGCAGGCGGGACTGATCCAGTAGACGCTTGCCGCCGGGGTCACGTTGATCTCCTGCATTTTCCCCGCATGGTCGCCGAAAAAGCCATGATAGATCCTGTTGTGCTCCGTTCCCAGATAAACCGCTCCCGGTTGATCTGGATCCGCGCAGATGGTGGTGATGCTTCCGCAGCCGAGCTCATCGCCGGTATAATACGAAGAAACCACCGCACCATCGATGGAAAACACATCGCCGTTTTTTGTGTTGCCGTAAACCCTGCCGTTGGCATCAGCGGTCAGACGATTGATCAGCTGGTTGTTTAACCGTTCATCCTCCAGCGAATGAAGGATCCTTTCCTTGTCGATGTAGCAGACACCCGCCGTGGTGCCGATGAACACCCTGCCCTCCGCATCCTCCGAGAAAGTGCGGATCGAGGAGGAGGGCAAACCGTCCCGGTAGGTGTAGTGTATGCTTTCTGTGCCGGAAAGCATCACGACACCGTTGTCGTTGGTGCCCACCCAGAGCCTTCCGGCACTGTCCTCGTACAGTGCGCGGCCGCTGGTCAGACCCCCTGAAGCCTCCTGTCTCTCAAAAACTTTCCCGTCATACCGGATGATGCCGCTGTATCCGCCGATCCAAATATAGCCGTCACTGGTGCCCAGGATGCAGTTGGCATCCGAGGTCGGAAGGCTGTTCGTGGCATCGTAAATCATCGCCGTGTAGCCCACGTCCGGAAGCTGTCCCGTGACTGCATATCCGCCGCCGATACCGGCAACCTCCTGCATGGCCGTGGCCGAATCCGCCTCCGAGGCCCGGACTGTCGTCAAGACGCCGGTTGTCAACAGAACCGGCATGACTGCCGCGATCAGGTATGCGATAATCCTTGTCTGTCTGTTCATCATGAGTTTCCTTCATTCCTCCGTCAGACGTTGTCATACTTCTTCAGAATCTGCTTCACCTCATCAAGTGACTCCAGAAATACCTCCACGCATTTCGGATCAAACTGGCTGCCGGCACCCTCCTCGATGATTTTCACCGCATTGTCAAAGGGCAATGCCGGCTTATAAACCCTGGGCGATGCCAGGGCATCAAACACATCCGCCACCGCCATAACCCGGGCGGACAGGGGAATCACCTCCCCCGGAAGCCCCTCCGGATAGCCCTTGCCATCCCAGCGCTCGTGATGATACGCCGCCATATTTCTGGCTTCCTTCAGATAGCTGCCCCCCTGTACGGTATCGATCGCGCGCTCCAGAATCGCCTTGCCTCCCGTGGTGTGCGTCTTCATGATGGCATACTCATCGTCCGTCAGTCTCCCCGGCTTGTTCAGCACCGCATCCGGGATATTGATCTTGCCCACGTCGTGCAGCGGCGCGGACATCACACAGTCAGTCACATACTTTTTCGTGATCTTTGAGGAATAGTAGCCCTTGCGCCTTAAGCCCTCCAGAATCAGCTTCACATAGGCCGCCGTCTTCTGTACATGCGCACCGGTATCGGAATCACGGCTTTCCACCATATCCGCCATTGTAATGATCAGACCGTTCTGCATCTGTGCGGTGGCCTCCGCGTAGTGTCTGAGGGTCCTAAGCTGTTCCGCCGTATCCTCCGCCATTTGACAGATCGCGCGGTACAGCTTTTCAATTTCATCCTCCGTCCGGATATCCAGCGCTTTCAGCTTTCTGACGTTGTCATCCAGTGCTTCCTGCCCGGCGCCTGCAGAAATCAGTTCCTCCACGGATGCCGCCATGCTGCCGGTCGGATAGATCAGGGTGTATCCAGATACCCACATGCCGTAACCCAGAATCAGCACGAAAAAACCGGAAAAGATCAGGATCGTCCGCAGCAGATAATCCCTGAGGAATCCGGACAGATAATGTATGGAAACACCCGCTCCGGCGTAGCACAGCGTATTTCCATGCTGGTCCCGCACGGGAGAATAGGCCGTAAGAACCCAGCCGGAAGCATCGTCGAATTCAATGGGCTCAATTTCACTCCCGGACTTCAGCGCCGGCAGAAAAGGCGATAACGCGTCCTCAAAGGGTTTAAAATTCCCTGGCTGCAAAGGCTTCTCCACGGTTTCCAGATCAAAAAGAAAGCGGCAGCCGTTATCTTCGATCCGCAGGACATACAGATCATCCACGCCGTTGGTATTGGTCCGGATGCGGTTGAGCATTTCCTCCGTTTCCTCGTAACCGGAAGCGTTCCTTCCCTCCGACAGGTAAGCCTCCACCCTGTCCGGATCGACGACGGAGGCAGCAAATGCTGCCGCATGCTTTGCGTTTTCCGTATACTCCTGCCGGGTCTTTTCAAAATGCAGATTGGTGCTGATGACGGAAAGCACCGCCGTGAGCGCCAGCGCCGTGAGAATGAGCATCAGGGACATCCGTCCGCGCAGGGATCGTTTGTTGTGCCTGGCCTGTTGATTGATCTTTGCAACCTCATCGGCAGCCAAGGGCTTCTGCTTCCAGTTGCTGTCCCACAGTTTTTTTCTTGTTCCTTCCGGGATCAGAAGCAGCACCACGAGAGCCGCGCCCGCAGTGACGCCCTTATCCACCAGATTGAGACCCAGATTGACAAGCATCGAACTGAAAAAGAACGGCAGCCCCGTCCGGCCGCCCGCCAGAATACCGGCGATCTCCGCGACATCATCAAACTGCGGTCCGCCCAGAAGCGCCCACTGAAACAGCATTCCGAGAACGGCGCCCAAAAGGGCGATCACAATGAGATACAACGGGTATAACCGTCTCTTCTCAAACCGGCGGCTGTGGACAAACCATGCCGTATAAAGGGCGATCAGAATGCCGATCAGCGTGTAGTACAGCGCATAGGGATTGTAGTAGACAGCAATCAGATTGGTCAGAACGGCCACCATGATGCCGGAAAAGGACCCGTACAGTGCCGATACAACGATGGTTCCGGCGGTGTCCAGATAGAAGGGGAGTCCCACTCTCGTCATCAAACAGGAAAGAAGCACATTAACCGCGACTCCCAGAATCGCGGCTGACAGTCTGAAAAGATTACCGGTTATGAAGCCCTCCGTCGGTCTTTTCATCGGTCCGGGCTCCGTAGAAAGACGCTCATTTTTTACGGATCCTTCCTGTATGTTCAGGTCTGTTCCGTCTTAAGGGCTTCGCGGATCTGATCCGAAAGCTTCTGATACTCCTCCTCCGAAAGGAAGGTCTCCTGCGGATTCATGGCGAACACGCCGCCCCACTCATAGCCGTCCTTATATTTGGGAACCAGATGGAAATGCAGATGGTGCATGGTGTCGCCGTAGGCACCGAAATTGATCTTGTCGGGTTTAAACAAGTCGTGCAGCACCTTGGCCACCCGGTTTACATCCTCCAGAAAAGCGATTCTGTCCTCCTTTGACAGATCCGTGATATCATCCACATGCCTTCTGCAGGCGACAATGACCCGTCCCCTGTGGCTCTGCTCCTTAAAGAGAATCACCTTGGACATGGGCAGCTCACAGATTTTGATGCCGAAAGCATCCAGCAGCGCGCCCTCCGCACAGTAGGAACAATTCCGATCCATCTGATCACCTCCTTAAGCAAAACACTTTATTGATTTTTTCTTATCCTTTTTCCTTCTCGATTTGTATCGCCTGTCTGACCAGCCTGAGGACCTCCTCCAGCTGCTCCAGTAGTATCGGATGCAGTTCCTTCACCCGTTCCTCATCCGCCTCTTTCGAAGCCGTCTCGCTCTGTTCCGCGAGTTCGGAGAGCCCCATGGCACCCACCATCCGGGAGGAGGTTTTCAGCGCATGCACCATAATGGTGTATGCCTTCCATTCCTTTTTGAAATATAAAACTCCCAGCTCCTCTCCCGCCTTTTCCGCGGATTTGCTGAAGAGCACGAGGTTTTCCGGATCGATCCGGTTTCTTTTTGCCTCCCGGTAGTCGAACAGCGGCGATGCCTCAAGCAGCGCCACGGTTTCGGGCGAAAGCGCATCCTTCCTCTCCTGCTTCCTCTCCACAGGCTGTACCCGCTCGATGATCCGGTAATCCGGCAGATACTGTCTCATGATCCGATCCAGCTCCGCGGCATCCACCGGCTTGGGCAGATAATCCTGGAAACCGTGCGAAAGAAACATCTCCCGCGAGCCGGAGGAAAGATTGCCTGTCAGGGCGATGACCGGCGTGCAGAGGCCGCGGCTTTGCTCCATCCGGCGCAGCCTTCCGACGGTCTCTATGCCGTCCATCCCGGGCATCATGTGATCCATCAGGATCAGATCAAACTCCTCCCGTTCCAGAATATCAAGCGCCTCCCGGCCGCCCGTTGCAGTCGTGATGAGGCAGTCATACTCCGCAAGCTGGCTGCTTACCACATGCAAAACGACTGCGTTGTCGTCCACCAGGAGAATGCGCGCAGTGGGTGCGGCAATGGAAATGGTCAGCGTCTCCTCCATCTACAGCTCCGAATCGTGCCGTTTGATGATGCCGTGCACGGCTTCTCTTGTGATCGCTTCATTTAATGGCTTGGTCAGGTAATCATCGATTCCGAGCTTACGGATTTGCTCGATGGTTTCCAGACTCTTTTCACTCGTCATCAGGATCACCGGCGTCCGGTATTTTTCACGGATATGCCGGTACAGCGTAAAACCGTCCGTATCCGGCATTCTCAGATCCAGCAGAATCAGCGAGATATCTGTCTTTTCCAGCACAAAGAGGGCATCCCTGGAATTGGATGCGTCATACACGCGGATGTGCTCCATCTCCTGTAAAATGCGCCTCACATCCCGGATGATCATCGGCTCATCGTCCACCACCAGGATGCTGTGCTCCTTCTCTTCCCTTTGTCTGAGCTCGTAATCCGTATCCTCGTCGATGATTTCCAGCATCTTGTCGGCGATCTCCGGGTCAAACTGCGTTCCCCGGTTCTTTTCGATCTCGCTGCGCACCACTTTCTGCGGAAGGGCCTTCCGGTAGCTGCGGTCGCTGGCCATGGCGTCATAGGCGTCCGCCACGGCAATAATGCGCGAAATCTCAGGGATATCCTCTCCCATTAAACCGTTGGGATAGCCCTTTCCGTCAAAACGCTCATGATGATACTTCGCGCCGTAGCCGATGCGGGCATCGTCATGAATATCGCTCAGGATATGGAAACCGCTGACCGGGTGGATCCGGATCTGGTCAAACTCCTCCTCCGTCAGCCGCCCCGGCTTGTCAATCACCTCCTCGGGAACCCGGATCTTGCCCACGTCATGAAGAAGGCCTGCGTAGTAAATGATCCGCTGCTCCTCCTCGGACTTTCCGAGCTTCTTTGCAAGCATTACCGCATATTCGGCCACCCGTCTGGAATGGCCGCTGGTATAACGGTCCTTGGCATCAATGGTGGAAGCCAGCGACCGGATGATATTCATATTCATCTGCTGCAGACGCGCCAGACTCTCCTGCTCCCGCTGTTCTGCCCGGGAGATTCTTCTCGTGGAACCCACACTGAACACCACGATGATCAGATCGATCAGAACGGACATGAGGATGCCCACAAGAATCTGCATGCAGAGTCTTTGATACAGCAGCGCATTATTGGCGACAATGACCACATGCCAGTCCGTTGCGATGCTTTCCGTAAATACGGTACACCGCTCCCCGCGGACATTCATCTCGAAGCCGTCCTCCTCTCCTTCTTCGATTCTTGAGAGGAGCTCGTCCCATTCCGGGGATCCGGACAGCTCGCTTCCGATCCGGTTCCGGTCGCTGTGGGAGATGACCAGCCCTTCGCTGTCCGCGATAAAGCCGTATCCCATGCCGCCCATGGTCATCTCCTCCGTAATGGTTTGGACCTCGTTCAGCACGATATCCACCGAGAGGACGCTTCTACCGTCAGAGAGCATCTGTGAGAAGGAGACGACGATCTCGCCGGTCTGGGCATCCACATAAGGCGCCGAGAGAACCATCTCCCCCCGCGCCTCAATCGCCTCCAGATACCAGCTCCGCTCCGTGGGAGAATAGTCCGCCGGAGGAGTCCAGCCCGCGCCGTCGACGTAATCACCGTTTAAGTAACCGTATATTCCGGTGAAATTCTCGTCAAACTGCTCCTGCATCTTTTGTGTCTGTTCGAGGAGATAATGGAGCAGCTCTTCGCTGTCCGCACCGTGCCGGAGCATGTGGTCAACCGATCCCGCGGCAAACCAAAGGACGTTGCCGCCCCGGGCCAGGTAGTTTTCCACCATGGCCGCCTGGCTCTTCAGATTGCTTTCACCCATATCCAGAATGTCCTTTTTCGAGCTTCTGTGAAAGGATCTGAAGATAAAGGCAAGCACAAATGCCTGCAGGACAAAGATCAGGAGTATGGATAAAAGGAACTGTCTGGTTGCGGTATTCTTCAATCGTTCATCTTCCTTCCGCGGATGAATGAAAACGCTTTGTCATGGTCTGTTGAGATTGACCGCCGGCTTCTTTTTCTGTTCGTTATCAAGCACGGGATCCTCCTTGACGGACTCCCTTATGGATCCGACGGATTTGCGTCCGTGGAACGTGCGCTCCTCCGGCTTGTCCTCCTCCAGCGCCTTCTTCAGGTCATTGAAGCTTCTTACCTTGATTTCACCGTCCTTTTTGGGCTCCTGCTGCGGCTTTGGATCATTCTGCACTTCTCCGGCTTTCTGCGCACCCCGGTTTTTTGCCTCCAATGCCTTCTTTTTCTCCTCAAGCACGACAGTTCTGGAAGCGAAATTCTCCATCATCTTTTCCGTGGATTTTGCGATCTGTGCATAGCGGTCAAGGGCGGCGGCGCGCTGCTTGAGTCCGACCCGGGTCAGCTCCGCCTCCTGATAGATGGCGATGGCACCGGCAAGGCGCTGTTTGCCTGCCTTGCTGCCTGCCGAAAACTCCTTCTCCCGCATATACTTCCCGGCCAGTCCGGCAACCTTTTTCGCCTGCTCCTGAACCTTTTTTGCCTCCTCGATCCACTTCCCCGGATCGGTCTTCTGGAGTTCCTTTATGCTCTTCAGCTCATCCTGCATGGACTTGAGCGTTTCCGTCGCCTCGCGCAGCGCCTTATGCTCCGGCGACTCCTTTCCCTGTTCGTTGTTCCAGCTTCCGAAGATTTTGGAGCGCCTTGTGTTGAACATGGTGAGCGCCTCGCTCAGGTGCTCTCTTCCGTTTCTCGCTCTGGCCCTGATCTGTGCATTCAGAGACTCATCCGGCAGAATTCCCTTGCTCTCAGCCTCCAGCATGCGGTTCTTGATATGAGTTCCCTCATTCTTCGCAAAATTCTTCAGGTCCTCCCTGCCCTCTTCGGCCGCCAGCTTCTGAACGGCATTCAGCGCACTGACAAGGGATTTCGGTCCTTTGGCAAAATCTGGATCTCCGGCGCTTACTGCCTTATTGATGGCCTTCTGCAGCGCAGGAGAAAGATTCTTTTCCTTTTTGGCCAGTGCCTGGAGCTCTTTGCTGATATCCCCCATGGTCTTTACCATATCGGACATCATGGTCTGCACATAGGCGCGCTTTTCCCTGACGTTGCGGCGTCCCATGTCTTCCAGATCCACCAGGCACTGATGCTCCAGCCGGTTCATGCCCTTAAAGGTGCCGCCCGAGGTCTTCACCTCATCAGCGATCTCCTGCTTGCGTTTTTCAATCTCTCTTTGTACATACTGCTCGTACGCCCTTGCCAGCTCCTCCGTGCCCTTGAGTTTTTCCGCCTCGGCATTCATGTATTCGTCCGTGACGTCTTTATAAGCGGTGCCGCCCTGCACGGCCTTGTCCCTGGCGTAGCTTTTTGCAAAGGACCCGATGCTGTCCCTGTGGATGACATAATCGCGGATTTTTTCATCGTCATACTCGATGGTGTCCGTCATCGTGTGGAAGGTCTGGATCACCCGTCTCATCAACGTTCTGGTTTCGGTTCTCCAGGCATCCCCGGCCTCTTTCGACGCGCCCTTTTCGGGCAGTTTTTCCAGCTTTTCCGACAACTCGCGAACCGCATTTTCAAAAGGCTCCGTGTTCTTGATATGCTCCTTGTAAAAACCGTTCTCCAGGTTGCTTACCGTGTTCAGCATGGCCTTGTAGTCGTTGAAGCCGGCTATGGGAAGCCCGCTCTCAAGGTACCGCTCAAACTGTTCGAAGCTCCTGATATTCCCGTCAAAGCCTCTGCCCTTTGCAAAAAGCGTATCCCCCATGAAGCCGGTGTTTCCGTCAAAAAGCTTTGCCGCTTCCTGATCATCCGGCGACACCTGCTGGGAAATCTGCAGCTCCTGCTTGGCCAATCGGGTGGCGGCAAGCACACGTTCCCTGAGAATCCTGTCCTGCTCCTCACTGATGGGCTCCTGCATGCCCAGCATGTTGTTGAAATCCCGCAGAGCCTGGCCATAGCCCGAACCCGCACCGTTAAAGCCGGAGAAATTAATCTTATCTGCCGCGGTCTGGAATTCATCCATCGTGAAGCGCGCCCGGTTCTGATCCTCCCTGGGTGTGAAGTAGAACGCAGAACGATCCTCCGCGGCAAAACCCTCCGGGTAGACCATTTCCTCCACGGGTTCTCCCTGACCGTTCGCGGCGGGTTTTTTCTCCACCCTGGCAAGCTTGGGGATGATTCCGTAATTGGCCACCTTATGGGTGAAATCGATGCCCGGAAAATCGTTGGCCTCCAGGTTTGACGGCACAATCACCAGTTCCCTTTTCTGGAGCGCCTTCACGTTCGTGAGCATATAGTTCATGAAATCCCGCTGGATCGTACCTTCCTTATAATTGCCTGTGGCGATCTCGCTTTCCAGCTGACCGATCAGCTCATCAATCAGCGCATCCGCGTGGTTGCTCCGAAGCATCTCCTCCGTGACGGGTTCATAGGTGCTCATCAGTGCCCTGTGCGGCGTGGGCTCATCAAAGGTATCCCCGTTGATATCCTCCACGTCCGGATCATCCGTCTCATAGGTGATGATCATCGGAAGCTCAAGGGCGATTCTCTTCGCGATATCTGCCCCGGGGGTTCCGAAGAGCGCAGGATAAGCGCCTGCGGTACCCGACGCAAAGGTGATGATGTCTTTTGCTACCATTCTGGTGTTCGGCATAATAAAACCTCCCCGCCTTGCGGCTGTTGTTTCCCTGTCAACGATGGCTGACCACTGACACAGTGAACAAAACCGCCTTCTTTGTCATGATCAGGTTGGATCAGCTATATCTGGATATATGCCTCTCTCCCGAAAAAACCACGGTCAAGCATTCTCTCCCAGATAAAACACCTTTTTCAGAACAGCCCAGATGATAAAAACGTACACAAAGCCGATACAGGCCGTCAGAAACTGATGCAGGGAAAAGGTGGTCTGCAGCACGCCAAGCTTTCCGCGCAGCGGACTCTGTGCGGGAAGAAAGGCCGGTAGCAGCCACAGGGAAATGGTCAGTCCCATAAAGATCCCCTTTGCAGCGGCACAAAGCACGGCCTTTCCAATATTTACCGGGTTCTTCACCGGATTATCCGCTCGCCTCATCTCCCTGTTTAACAGGAAATAGAAGCAAATGACCAGCACGGCATTGCCCGCCATGATGAAGGGAATCATTGCAGGCACCGCCATCATCACCGGGGATCCGGAGATGAAAAAGGCCGTCACCGGGGTGATCACAGCCAGCGCCAGCGCTGCCGCAAGACCTGCTGTCAGCACGCAAAGAATCAGGCAGGTATTGACGATGGGTCCGGTGATAAAGATGCTCAGGTTTTTGAAAAACTGACTGATAATACAGATCGCCAGCAGAACAGCTGCCGTGGCAATCTCCTTCGTTCCGATTTTTTCTGCTCTCATATTTCTCATCCTCCGGGGAAAAACCGGCTTACCGCCGGTTTTTCCATATTGCCAAGCCAATGGGCATCCCTTAGTTCTCCAGGATCAGTCTGAGGGTTTCCTCGACATTTTCAGCGGTTTCCCTCATGAGCCGGACCGAAGCCGCTTCCTTCTCCGAGGAGTCGACCAGCGTGGATGCTCTCCCGTTGACCCTGTCCACAATCTCACCGAGCCTGTTCGACTCCTCAATCAGATGATCGATCGTCTCCTTGATATCCCGGTTGTTCTTGTTGCTGTCGTCCGCGGTGGTCTTGGAATCCTCCGCCAGCTTCTTGATCTCACCCGCAACCACGGCAAAGCCCTTCCCGGCTTCTCCCACGCGCGCCGCTTCAATGGAAGCATTCAGCGCCAGCAGATTGGTCTGGGAGGAGATCGCGATGACATCCTGGTTGTTTGATGCGAGCTTGCTTAAGTATTCCTCAATGGTAGCCAGGACATTTCTCAATTCCGAGGCGAAATTCTCGACCTCGGACATCTCCTGTGAGATTCCCGTCGTCTGACCGGCATTGTCATTGCTTGTCTCCTCGATCTGTCCGATGGATTCCCGAAGTGTCCTGAAATTCTCGCCGATCTCATCGACAAGGGACGCCTTCTTGTCCCTCATCTCGTCCTGCGTTCTCTGTATCTCGTCGTTTAATGCCACCGCGCGGTCCTTTTCCTCATAAGCGCGGTCTCTGATGTAGTGGACGCAGTTGTGCACATGATTGAATCCGTTATGGATCGCCACCGCCATATCATAGCAGGAATCATATCCGCAGCAGCCGCAGTCGATCTCGCGTTTTTCCTTGGTGTCCTTCTTTAACGACGTGTAGATCTCTTCCAGCTCTCTGCTGTTCGGAATCCTGTAAGAGCACTTTGCGCTTCTGTCCGTGTACTTGCGCAGGAAATCATTCAGATTCAGACCGGCGAACTGCTTATTCAGTGCCTCCAGTCTCTTCTTCGGCGAAAGATCCCTGCCCCACGCGGATTTTTTGGAATCATTCTTGCTGTCTGCCTTGATCCGCTGGATGGCCATAAAGACATCCTCATTCATACCAGAGCGCGCTTCCGTCCCCGGACCGTAGAGACAGCCGCTCGTACAGTTGAGCGCATCCACGAAGAGATAGGGGTTTTTCCCTGTCTTCAGCAGATCCTTGTTGCGCTGGAGATATTCGTACATGTGATGTTCTCCCTCCATCTGACGAACCAGCGCATCCTCTCCGAGAAGCCAGTACACGTTTTCCTTGAGTCCGCCGGGCATCGGATAGATCGATCCCAGGCCGTACTCGATCTCGTCCTTATAGGGTGCGGCGCCGCTGACCGGATGCTTTTTCAGATAGCTGACCAGATGTGAAAAGGTCAGATTGTAGGAGACGTATCCCTTATTGTTCGGATCATCGATCTCGTTTTTCTTGGCAATACAGGGACTGATAAACGCAAGCTTGTCGCTCAGATTCATATATTTTTTCGCATAGATCGCAGCGCACATCATCGGAGACTGAACCGGCATGAGTTTGGGCAGAAGCTCCGGCACGTAGCGCTCGATGTAGCCGACGACAGCAGGACACGGCTGGGAAATCCCACCCATGAAATGATGCTCGGTGATATATTTGATGTATCCCCAGGTGGTGATGTCCGCGCCGAAGGACACGCTGATAAACCGGTTGACACCGGACTTTTTCAGCATCCCCAGGTATTTCTCATACTCCCTGGGATAATTGGCAAGGAACGCCGGCGCAATCAGGACAGAGATCTTTACGCCCTTCTTAAGGTCCTCAAAGAACTGCTCCACATCGTCCACATACTCTCTGGCGTCATGCTCACAGGCATCCAGGCAGGCCCCGCAGGCTATGCATCTGTCCGGATCCACATCGATCACATTGCCACGTCCCTGCTCCACCGCCACATTGGCGCCCATGCTGCTGCAGGCCCTGATACACTTGTTGCACCCGATACAATTGCCGTTGGTTCTTACAAGACTCATTTTTATGCCTCCATTTAGTGTCATGCAGAATGTTTGCATACAGATATCATCATATCATAGATATTCCCATAAATCCACACCCGATTCATTACCATTATCCTCTCTCCTCGGTCTGCACCCGGATGCCCGTCATCGCCACAAGATCCCCCGTCAGGGCGACATAGATTCTTTTCGATCCGTCCGTGATTCTGGTGGTGGTCCTGATGCGCAGTCCTGCCTGCTCTGTTACCGCAGTCACCTCATTGTCCTTTCTCCGCAGCACCACCGTACAGTCAAGTCCCTCCCTGTTCCTGGCCTTCCACTGTTCCCAGTCGCCGAATTCTTCTGTTTTGTCCACTTCCGTTTCACTTTCCGCACATTCACTGGCAGGACACTCCTCGCCGTCAAAACGGATCAGGGCGAACTCGCGGAAGTCCTCCGCTCCGGCATTTCCCCGCCTCGCACTGAAAAGCAGAACAAACGGGCAGTGCCACACCAGTCTGGCCAGCGGAAGACTCTTTGTGTGAAAGGTGAGCTTCAGATAATCCCCGAGAGGAATCCCTTCCGTCGTGACCCGACGATACCCGTCTATCTGGATATTCGGAAGATCCCCCGGCTCTCCCCCGTCAAAGCGGAGCTCCGGAACGATCCGCACAATATCCGCTGGGGGTGTCCGGCTGTTATCCCGCTCCACCTGAATGCGGTCCACCAGGCAATGGCTCCCCTTGATGGCGACAAAGGCAAAGCAGGCGGCGTAAGGAAGCGCGACGATATGCTCCGCCTTCAGATGATCGCCCGTCATGCGGACGCGGACCAGGTCCCGGTTCCGGACGACCTCAACCTCATAAAACTCCTCGTTCAATCCCGACTGTTCATGGACAGGGTCGCTTCCGTCACCGGGATCATGAACATCGAAGTGTTCCATATGGGTGGTGCAGATCTCTCTGGCCTCCTGCCCGTGGGTGGTACCGTCAAAGCAAAGCTCCCCGTAGATCGTGCATTTGGCAGTATTTCCCTTCTCATCCGGCGCGTGAAGCAGCTTGTCCTCCGAGTCGTAGATGAGAAGCAACGGCATGCTTTCCTTCCTGGTGCATCCGGGATCCGGCTTTGCCCTGAAGCGTAAATAAAGCGAAGTCTCCGTGACCTGCACACCCTGAGAGAAGGTGAAGCCCTGTTCCGTCAGGTGCAGCTGCTTCGTCATCGACAGTTCCTTTAAGTCGCCGTTGTCCTTCATCCGGTAATCCTCATCCTGATCGATGAGACGCACCATGATTTTCGCATACAGCGGATCAAACTGCGTTCCCATTCCCTTGACGAGCTCTTCTCTGGCAACAGCCTGAGGGATGGGGCTTCGGTAGCTTCGACGCGAGGTCATGGTGTCGTAGGTATCCGCCACGGAAATGATCCGCCCCGCCGCCGGGATCTGTTCTCCGGCCAGTCCTCTCGGATATCCCTTTCCGTCGTAGCGCTCATGATGGTAGCAGGCTCCGTTCAGCAGGTACGGCGCCTGACTGATCTTCGCCAGAATGCTGCCGCCGATCTCAGGATGGCGCTTCATCACGGCATACTCGTCATCCGTCAGACGCCCGTCCTTATTGATGATGGAATCCGGGATCCCGATCTTTCCCACGTCGTGGAGAAGAGCCGCAAAATAGACCTCGTCACATTCCTGATCGCTCATGCCGGCCAGTCTGGCAATCCGCTCGGAATACTTTGCGACCCGGGACGAATGCCCGTGGGTGTAACGATCCTTGGCATCAATGGAGCTGACGAGCGCCTCCGCCGTCTCCTCAAACAGGTCCCGCAGCTTCTGCTGCTCCTCCTGCAGGTAGCGGATTTTCATTCGATGTGCGTTTTCCACCTCCTCCACCAGATCCATCAGAGCCGAGATGTAGAGGAACACCGCCATCCCGACAATGGTGAGATTGGTCAGAGAGACACCGTAGAAAAAGATCTGGAGAACAGTTGCCACATACGGGATGAAGGTGAACAGCATGATCGATCCTAAGAGTCGCTTCTTGAACCGTTTTCTGTTCTGTATCACGGTAATGATCTGCAGGACGGACATGGTAACCGGCGCCACGTAATAAACAAAAAAGCCGCCTGCACGCTGATAGCGGTTTTGCTCGTCTAAGATGTAGTAGAATCCGGTGAACGAAGAAATGATTAACAGAATCACACCGGCGAGGAACAGCACCTCACCGGCGACCAGCTGCTTCGGCGCCCGTGGGTGTCCGCAGTCCGTCTCAACCAGATCGATCAGGTAGAGATTGACCGCATGGAGCATGATCATCGGAAAGAGAAACACAAGAAAGTTGCTGAGTCTGGTCATGACCATGCCGAGATCACCGGTATCGCCGCGGTACAGATAAGCCAGACGGTCAAAGACGAGGAGCAGCATTCCGCTTAGCTCCAGCGTGACCAGCGCGTACCTGCGCTTCCTTGAGAGTGTTCTCGTACACATCGCCATGACGGCCAGTATGCCGCACACGCCGATCAACACCAGCATCGCATCCAGTTGATATCGCCGTATAAATTCCATAATGTCTTATTTCCCCGGAACGCCCAGGTCCTTTCCCCATTCAGCCTGCATCCTGGCAGCATCCTCTCTGTTCAGTTTACGCTCTGTCTGCGCCAGGGAGGCCGAACGTCGATGGCGGTCCGACTTCTTCGCATTTTCCTTGAAATGCTTCTGATAGAGCCGCTGATAATTGATCTCGTTCACACGCTCTTTCTTTCGCGTCTCGCTCAGTTCCTCCACCTTAAGCCCGATCCGCTGATCCGCGCGGTCGAGGAAGGAAAGGATTCCCATGGACGCAGAGAGCCTGGCTGCACCTGCAGCCTGCGTCTTTCCGTCGACACTTCGCTCCCCGAACTGATCCCCCTCGCCGCCGGTGGCGTGAACCGCGTAGGCCCGCATATCCCGTCTAAGCTCCTCCGCCGCCTTATCCGCCAGATCTCCGATGCGTTTCACCTGCGCGGTGTAATCCTCCATCGAGATCTTCTTTTTTTCCAGTTCCCTTAGCAGCCGTTCATAATCGGAAGCGGCAAGAGACATCTGTTCCATATAGGCATCGAGCGTGTCCCTCGCCTTGTTGTATACGTCGGTGTTCCAGTTAATGAGCCGGAAGCTCTTCTTCGTGTGGAACATCTCTGACAGCTCCTTCATCTCCTCCGGGCACTTCAGAAGGTATTTCTGTCTGTCATTGAGCAGATCCGGCGCCTCCGCCATCTCCTCAGGGCTTTTCTTCCTGATGATAATCTTACCAAAACTCTCCATGGCCGGCATCGGCTCGTCCGTTTTCGCAGTCTCCCGGCCGATGTCCATGGTTTCACCGTCGAAATTCATCTCCTCATTTGCAGGTTGAAAAACCACGCTCAGCGTGATCCGAAGATCGAATCGATCATTGATTGCCTTGACGAGCTTTTTGAATTCCTCCGCCCTTTCAGGCTCCAGATGATCAAGGATCTGTCGGCCGTTGTTGTAGAAGAAGTCTACAAATCTGTTCAGATCGGTCAGTGCCTTTTTCTTTTCCTCCTCCTTCTCCCCGGCATCTTCCGAGAGCGTGTCTAACAGACCGGCAAAGCCGCGCAGTCCGGAGGAAAGCTCTGGCGGCATCCCCTCCAGATCGGCCAGACCCGACAGTTCCAGGGAGAACCGTTCAAACTCATGTTGATACGCCCTGCCGCTTTTCCGAAGCCAGTCCATATTTCTCGCCATCGTTTCCCCCTCTGATCGAAACGGTAAACTGTGGTAACGTTTCGCCTGCCACTCTGCCTTACTGCCGGTTCACGGGTCCCCCGTGCCTTCCGTTCACATCACCCGCCATCTGCTGTCCGGCCTGCTGTGCAGCTGCGGCAGCATCCTCCGCTGCCTTCTGGGCTTTGATCTTCGTCAGGGCTTCCTTTGCGGCACGGCGGTGCGCACCGCTTTCTCCGGCCTGTTTGATATTGTCGTATTTCTCCCGGAAGAGCGAATTGAAGCTGGTCTCACGGACACGCTCCGCATCCTGCGCCGCAACATACTGCTCTCCCCTTGCCTGATTGACCATGCGATCCTTAAACTTTTGTCCGTTCTCATTGATGGCGTCCAGAATGGCCTTGGCACCGGTGAGACGCGCCGCGCCGGCAGACTGGGTCATGTTTGCGATCCCCTTGGTACCTGCTTCGTTCGCGTTGCCCTTGGTCACCTTGCCTATGTAAGCCACCATCCGGTTGCTCAGCGCCTCTTCCTTCTGCGCCAGCGCATTCGCACGCTGCTGCAGACCCTGCTGGAAATCGGGATCATCCATATGCGAATTGATATATTCCTGCATGGCGTCGCGTTCCGCAATGAAGTCATCCAGCGCCCTGCGGGCATCCTTGTACTTTCCGGAATCCGTGTTGAAGAAGAAGCGCATGTGCTTCTTGGTCTTGAACATCTCCGCCAGCATATCAAGCGCCTCCGGATTCTCAAGATACTCCCGGTGTCTCGCGCACAGTCCCGCCA